>CAZOJF010000001.1:0-74848 GCA_964580085.1 uncultured Candidatus Saccharibacteria bacterium
ACCAAACAAAAATATCTCTGATTAAATAAAGTATATAAAGAGAAATTACAGCTAAGCAAATTTTAAAAATCGTGGCCCAACTAATGTTTAATATAGATTCTTGGTTCATATAATTAAATCTTTAATAAAGATTGAAGTTTTAACTTGTTTTTATGAGGTCCAATAATTGCTAAATTTAATTTTTCTGGTTTAAAAATATTCTGAGCTACTTTTTGTATGTCATTTATACTTACTTTATCAAGTTTGGCAAATTTTTCTTCTGGTGTCAAAATTTTATTAGTGAGCAATTCCTCAAAAGAATAAAACGATGCTTGAAAATCAGATGATTCTAATTTTAAATTGATACTTCCTTTCAAATAATCTTTTGCTTTTTGCAGTTCTTTCTCGGTAATCTTCTTCGTTTTAAATTTTTTATATTCTCTAACAATTAACCTTACAACTTGCTCTAGGTTTTTATGGGGAATACCAGCTTGGGTAACAAGATATCCTGTATCTGTTGAGCTGTCTGAAGATGTTTTAATATAATAACAAAGTCCTTTTCTTTCTCTGATTAACGTAAATAAACGTGAACTCATATTAGCCCCCAGAATTGTTGATAAAATTATTTGAGCATATTTTTCAGAATCAAATAAATTATATCCTTTTACTCCTAGGCAGAAATGGGTTTGGTCTGTTTTTTTATAATGGATTAATGTTTCTGGGGTTTTTTGATTTTCAGTTGTTTTTAATTTTTCTTGAACTTCCTCATTTCTAAACTTGTTAAAATATTTTTCAATTTTTTTAATTGTTTTTTTATTATCAAAGTTTCCCGCAACACAAATAACTATATTTTTGTTTAAATAATGTTTTCTAAAATAATCTAGAAAATCATTCTTTTTAAATCTTAGAATATTCTTTTTTTCTCCAAGAGTTAACCATCCAGAAGGTTGATCTCCATAAAGTAATTTTTCCCACAAGTCCCCAATATAGCTCATGGGGTTGTCTAAATACATATTAAACTCTTCAATAATTACTCCCTTTTCTCTTTTTATTTCTTTTTCTTCAAATTTTGAATTTAATAAAATATCCGAAATCCAATCCATGGCTAAATCTAAATGTTTTCCC
The DNA here is from genome assembly GCA_964580085.1 of uncultured Candidatus Saccharibacteria bacterium. Taxonomy (GTDB): domain Bacteria; phylum Patescibacteriota; class Minisyncoccia; order Minisyncoccales; family CG1-02-41-26; genus CAYUWK01. The sequence continues at coordinate 1,105 of CAZOJF010000001.1, forward strand.
CCAACTTTGGCCCAAAATCCAGTAAATTCTTTGGAAGTAAAAGCATTATAGGCTCCACCTATATTATCTAGTCTTTCGGCAATTCTTAACGTAGTTGGATATCTTTTAGTCCCTTTAAAAAACATATGTTCTAAAAAATGTGAAATCCCATTTATATCTTTGGTCTCGTATTTAGAACCAGTTCCTATCAACGCTAAAACACTTACTGTTTTAGTATTTTTCATAGGAATAGTTATAATCCTTAATCCATTTTTCAAAATAGTTTTTTTATACATTTATTTTTTCTTTTAAAATATTAATTAAATCTTTTATCTTTACTCTTTCCTGTCCCATTGTATCACGATCCCTGATGGTCACTTTTTTGTCTTTTAATGTATCAAAATCAATTGTAACCGCAAAAAGTACGCCAATTTCATCTCCTCTTCTATATCTCTTCCCAATCGAGGCAACTTCATCATACTGGCACATAAAATTAGGCTTTAATATTCGATAAACTTCTTTAGCTCTTTTAATAATCTCTGGCTTGTTTTTGACTAAAGGTAAAATCGAGATTTTAATAGGAGCTAAACATTTCGCCAGTTTTAATAAAACTTCTGTTTCTTTTATTGACTTTGTAGTAGTAGTTCGACCCCCTTTAACTTCTTGATAGGCTTCATTTAGAAAGGCCAAAAGAGATCTTTCTACCCCCACTGAGGTCTCAATAATGTATGGGTAGTATTTAGAACCATCTTCTTGCGTATAAGATAAATCTTTCCCCGAATATTTTGAATGGTTTTTTAAGTCCCAATCTCCTCTGTTATGGATACCCTCAATTTCTCCCCAGCCAAAAGAAAAATGATACTCTATATCTACTTGTCTTTGGGCATAATGAGCTCTGTCTTTTTTAGGGATCTCTATCGCTCTTAAATTCTCTTCTTTAATTCCTAGTTTCGTGTACCAATTTAATCTTTCATTTTTCCAATAGTCAAAATATTTATCAGCATCTTGGGGATTGCAAAACCATTGCATTTCCATTTGCTCAAACTCTCTAGTTCTAAAGATAAAGTTTTTAGGATTAATTTCATTTCTAAATGATTTTCCTATTTGAGCTATGCCTAAAGGAATTTTTAAACGCATTGAATTCAAAACATTTAAAAAGTTAATATAAATCCCCTGACATGTTTCTGGTCTCAGATAAGTTAGAGATGCTTTATCTTCAACTGGACCTATAAATGTCTTCATCATTAAGTTAAACTTTTTGGGTTTACTTAATTCTCCTCCACATTCAGGACATTTGTCTTTTTTAATCTCATCCGCTTTAAAACGTTTATGACATCTCTTACATTCTAATAATTCATCTGCAAATCCAGCACTTAAATGTCCTGAGGCCTCCCAAACTTTTGGATTCATTAAAATACTGGCATCTAACCCAACTATGTTATCGTGTTTTAAAAGCATTTCCTCTCTCCATGCTTTTTTGATATTATTTTTTAATTCCACACCCAACGGTCCAAAATCATAAACACCTCCAATTCCTTCATAAATTTCTGAAGATGGAAAAATAAATCCTCGTCTTTTGCAAAGAGAAATAATTTTTTTGTTTAAATCCATAATGTTTATTAATTATTACTTACTAGACCTTGTTCATAATTAACACTTTCATCTTCTGGCAAACTGGTGTCGATTCCTGAGACATCTGAAGTTAGTATATCTTGGGTAAATTTATCTTGACCCACTACTTGCGCTTTTTTAACTAATATTGCTGTTTTCCCTATTTGATCTGTGCTGGGAGTTAATCTAACCTGAAAAGCTAAAGTTAAAGGGATTTCACCTGTCCCTTGATATGTGTTTACGTCTCCTATATTCCAAATTACTTCTCTGCTTACAGAATCAAACGTAAATTTAGAATCTTCTGGGAAAAAATTGCCTGTAGGGTTTACATTAGAAGGCAATACTGCTTTCACTTTTACATTATTAGCTTCATTTGAATAATTTTTAACTTGCCAAAGAATAGTATAAGTTGTTGATTCTCCAACTTTAGGAGGTAGAGGGCCTGAATTCCCAAAAAATTCTTCTTGAAAATAAGCTTTTTGCAAAATATCTAACTTAGAATTAACTTTTATTTCAAATTCTTTTTCGGCTTCGCTAATTAATACCTCATTCCGCAAAACTGGATTTATTGTTCCGGAAATAAAAGTTTCATCTTTTATTTTTATCCAAAATTCAACTTTTCCTTCCTCCCCCGCGTCTAAAAAACTCAATTTAGGTATATTTTTCCAATCAAAAATTATAGAATTATCTCCTGGTCCAGTTTCTCCCTTGTCTGACCGTAACGTTTCTATGTCAAATACTTCACTATTTAATTTAACTAATAAAAACTTTTTCGTAAAAGATTTTCTACCTATATTTTTAAAGAAAATTTCATAATGGAGTAAATCTCCTGGGTTGGCGATATAATTTGGGGAGTTATTTACTATTTGAGATATGTAAATAGCTGGCTCAATAATCTGGATTGACTGGGCAGTCTCCTTTAGAATAACAAATTCTCCATCTATATATATCCCTAACTCCGCTCTAAAAACTTTTTGGTCTCCTGTTTCTCCATCAATATCACCTAATATTCTTATTCTCCCCCCGCTGGCTAGGCTAAGCAAAGGAACTTGCCATTCTGTTTTGTCTATTGATTGAGGGATAGAACTTTTAAATAAGAAGTTATCTGGATAAATAAGCCTAATTTTTAACTCCGAAAGTTCACAATCAAAGTTTGAAAAGTAGTTTAAAGAAAAATTAAGTTTTTGCCCCGCTTCAATTTTAGAAGCAAGATCAAATTCAAAAGTTAAAGGAACAAATTTAATTTGGGTACTAAAACTTGTTTTGGATTCATAGCGGGCTTTTAAATTTTTCGGTTGATAATTTAACCAAGCATTTGCTGTTACTATTTCATTTTCTTTTCCTATTAATCTCCCTTTAAATTTAAAACTTTTTTCTTGCCCAGGATATATGTCTTCTACTTTTTCAGTTATTCTTAATGCAATATCATTTTCGAGAATAGAGTGTTCTGGATATTCAAAGGTAAGCTCTGGATTTTCCAAAACAACATCTCCATTATTTTTATATCTAACTAAATATTCTATTTCTTCTCCGGCTTGCACAGCTTCTGGGCCTAATATTTCAACTTTTAATATCTCCTTTGAATAATTGTTTCTTTGAAAATACCAAAGACCTACCAATCCAGTTATTAAGAGTAAAATTGTAATAGAAATCACTAAAAAGTTTTTAGGCATATTTTTTGTTTATTAGTTTAAAAGATAATTAAGATTATTTTTATCTTCCTGTTTTATTTTTAAATATTGTAATGTTTTCCAATCTTTTTTAAGAATGATTCTTAAAACTTTTATTGTATTTATATTTATGTTTGAATACAATTCTTTATTCACTTTGTCCATTTTTTGGAAACATGATTGACAAATTATTCCGTTTTCTTTAGAAAATAAATAGATATTTTCTTTGTATAATTTTTTATGGCAAATATAACAATAATAAAGTTCTGGTTTATATCCGAGGATAGAAATTAAGTTCCAGTAAAAGTAATAATAAATTATTTCCACCTGCCAACCACTAATTTCTAAATTTAGGTTTAATTTTTGAAAAGTTTCTTTTAGCAACTGCCAAATTTTGTCATCTTTTTCTTCTCCGTGAACTAAGTTATTGATATCTTTACTAATTTTAGAAGCAATTTGGAATTTGTTATTTTCTATTTTTAAATTTTTAAACTTATCAATTAAAACTGCATCCGTCAGCGTTTTGTAAACTTTTCCTTGTATAAATTCAATCTCTGAAAGAGAAAAAATTTCTGTTCCTGCCCTTAATTTTGACTTAATTTTTCTAATGGCTTTACCAAAAACCTTTATTCTGCCAAAATCCCTTGTAAAAACAGTAAAAATCCGACTGTCTTTCCTATCTTCTTTTTCTTCCAAAAAAAATCCTTTGGTTCTAAAATATGTAAACGGCATTATTATACTATTATCTTTAAAAGTCTCCCAGTTTTTTTAGATAGTTTATATCATTATTGATTTTCTTTCTCTCTTGCCAGTTTGCTCTTACTTTCTCTTTTTGGAGACCCTTAATCAATCCCTTCACATCTTTACGGTCAATATTAGAGCCATATCTTTTAAAATCAAATTTCTTCTCAAAAGCTTCTCTTTCTTGTCGAGTATATCTTCTTGCTGAACCAGTAAACTTTGGGGGAGCTTGTCTTAGTCCTTCCCTTAAATCAACTCGGGATAAATATCCTTTTTTGCCAAAAAAATCTTCTGTTGGTTTTTCCATAATGTTTATACTATGGTTATTTTAGATGACCTTTTTAATCGCTAAATGAACTTCTTCTTCTTCAATTTTCATTATTTTTTCATTCTCTGAAATTTCATCTGGTATATTCTCTTTAATTTCTTTTGCCTTTGTGTCTAATAAAATCTTCTTAGCATTGTCTTCTAAGAACCTTTTTAATCCTTGGGCTTGGTAATAAATTATAATTTTATCTTCGGGTGTAAACTTTAACTTTTTACGGAGATTTTGAATTTGTCTAACAATCTCTCTAATATTTCCTTCTTGTTTTAATTCTTTTGTAATTGTTGGGTCTAACTCTATTTGTTTTTGTATTTTTGAATCAAAAATTACTTGTTTTACATTTACTTCTTCTTTTATCAAGTCTAATAATTCTTGATTTTCTTTAATCTTTTCTCCCTGACCATCAATGTTAATCTTTAACAAAGAGAGCGGTTGTCTCACTTTTATTCCTAGATTAGCTCTCTCAGATAACGATAAGGCAACTATGTCTCTTATGTTTTTCATATCATTTTCTAACTCTGAGTTTATAAATTGCTTTTCTGATTTTGGCCAATCATATAAATGAATTGATTCTGGCATGTCTTCTGTCTTCAAATCTAAATAAACTTGCTCTGCAAAAAATGGCATCATTGGAGCAATTAATTTACTCAAATTCAAAAGAACAAAATAAAGAGTTGAAATTGCATCTTTTGAGTTTTCTGCTGAATGAAATCTCTTTCGAGAACGCCTGATATACCAAAGAGATAAATCATTTATAAAGAAATCTTCAATAGATAAACTCGCTTTATAGGCATCATATTTGTCTAAACATTCCGTAACTTCTTTTATTAAATTATTCAAACGAGATAAAATCCATTTATCTAAAACATTTTTTGAATCTGGAGATTCTAAAGAAGATTTTTCTTTAGAGGCATAGGTGTTATAAAAGGCATAACTATTCCATAAAACTAAAAGTTTTCTTTTTATTTCTTGAGCAACATTATAGCCAAATCTTAAATTAGAAACTGGATTTTGCTTAGCATACATCCATCTCATAACATCTGCTCCTATTTTTTCTACGGCCTCATCAAACCAAATAGCATTACCTTTTGATTTATGCATTTCTTCTCCTTTTTCATCAACTGCTGTGGCATATCCAAAAATTGTTTTAGTTGGTGGGACTCCTTCTAAAACCTGACTCATAACTATAAGAGAATAAAACCAATTTTTAAATTGTCCTGGAAAAGATTCTGAAATAAAATCAGAAGGAAACCATTTTCCCCAAAATTCTTTATCTGTAGAATATTTACGCGTGGAAAAGGAAACTATTCCTGCATCTAACCACGGATTACCTACATCTGGAATACGAGAAATTGTCTCTCCACATTTGGGACACTTAATTTTAACCTTATCAATCCAAGGTTTATGAGGAGAATGCCCTTCAAGCTCATCCCATCCTTCCACAGCTTTTTCTTTTAATTCTTGCTTAGACCCAATTACTTCAAAATTACCACATTTTGGGCACTCATAAATCGGGAGAGCTAATCCCCAATAACGTTTCTTAGAAATAAGCCAATCTTGCATATTTTTTAACCAATCTAATTCCCTATCCAGCCCAAACCTTGGTATCCATTCTATTTTTTTAACACTTTCCATAAGATCATCTCTTATTTTATCCATAGAAATATACCATTCATCAACTAATCTAAAAATCAACTCTGTTTTGCATCTCCAACAAGTTGGGTAACGATGTGTATAATTCTCAATTTTAAAAACAAAATTTTGTTTTTCTAGGTCTTCAAAAATTAAATCATTTACTCCAGACACTAATTTACCTGTTAAATAATCAAACCCTTTTCTGTATCTACTTTCGTCGTTCGTAGGATTAATTACGGGTATTTTTAACTCTTTGCTTAGTTGAAAATCTTCTTGCCCACACCCAGGAGCAATATGGACAATTCCTGTTCCTTCCTCAATATTCACTTCGTCCCATAAAATGACTACATGTTCATATCCTTTAAGTACTTTTTTCACTTCGGGGAATTTATCAAAGCCCATGCCTTGATATTTTATCCCCTTTAATTTCTTTCCTTTGAATATCTCTATAATCTCTCCCTTTTCAATAATCTGGGCTTTTTCTTTTAATAAAATGAATATTTCTCCTTGTTCATTCTTTACTTTGGCATATTCTAAATCTGGATGGACTGCTAGAGCAACATTAGCCGGTAATGTCCAGGGAGTAGTTGTCCAGGCCAGAAAGAATGTTTTTTCTTGCTCTTTAACGGGAAACTTTATAAAGATTGCCTTATGGGTTATCTCTTTATATTCTTCGGTTAATATCTCATGTTGAGAGATTGCTGTCCCACACCTCGGACACCAAGGGACTACATCTCTTCCTTTGTATAGAAGTCCTTTTTCTTTACACTTTTTTAAAAAATGCCAAATCGTATAGTTATTTTCATCAGACATTGTAAAATAGGAATTATCCCAATCCATCCATTGCCCTAAACGAATGGACTGCCTGGTTTGAATTTTGGAGTATTTCAGAACTCTTTCTTTACATTTCTTAACAAACTTCCCAACCCCGTATTTTTCTATGTCTTTTTTATCTTTGAACCCAAGCTCTTTTTCAACTTCAACTTCCACCCATAACCCCTGGCAATCAAACCCATTTTGATATCTTTCATCTATCCCCTGCATTGCCTTATATCTTCTGAATAAGTCTTTATATGTTCTCCCCCAAGCATGGTGAACCCCCATGGGATTATTGGCGGTTATTGGCCCATCTAAAAATGACCAAGTTTTTTTATCTTTATTTTTCTCTCTCAACTTCTCAAAAATCTTTTTCTCCTTCCAAAACTTTAATATTTTATTTTCTATTTCTGGAAAATTAACATCCATATAAAATTATTTATATTCTAATTTTCTAAACTCTCCAACCCCTAATAAAGAAGCCTCGTTCTGGTTTAAAAGGTTTTCATCTTTTATGCCCATTAACATCCCGTCTAAAATATGTAATGGTCCCCGATGACTGATTATTAAAATATTTTTGTTCTTATATTTTTCATCAATTTCATTAAAAAAATCAAGTAATCTTTTTTCTACATCTAAGCCACTCTCTCCGTTCTTGGGCTTTTCAAAAAATCTTTGCTTTAAACTAGAAAAATCTTTCCGATAATCTTTAATCAATTTATTTTTGTAATCACCATAATCAATTTCTCTAAGACGAATATCAAAAATCGGTTGGACATTTATTTTACGAGAAACAATTTCAGAAGTCTGCTTAGTTCTAGTCATGTCTGATGAAAAAATCAAATCTATATTTTTATCCATCAATTCTTTTGCCGCCTTCTCTATCTGCCCCTCTCCTCTTTTAGTTAAAAATATAGGAGATGGCTCTGGCCAAGGATATATTGTTATTTCTTTTTTGATTTGGTATGGAGTTTCCCCATGCCTTAAAATAAAATAAGTATTATTCATATTACATTTTTTCTGGAGCAGAAATCCCCATTATGTCTAAGGTATTTTTTAAAACAATTTGGGTTGCCAACACTAACCCTAGTCGAGCATTACTTAACTCTTTATCTTCTATCAGAACATGACAATTCTTATAAAATTGATGGAAACAACTAGCTGTTTCAAATGTATACTTTGGCAATCTTTGAGTTTGATAATCTTTAGCCGTATCTCTAATAATTTCTGGTAATTTAACTAATTGCTTTATTAATTTTAATTCTAAAGGATCATTTAATAATTGAAAATTAGCTTGTTTTGTCTCAGGCTTAATATCAGATTTTTTAAGGATACTACAAATTCTAGCATAAGCATATTGGATATAATAAACTGGATTTTTTTTTGATTGTTCTTTGGCTAAAGATAAATCAAAGTTTAAATGAGTATTGGCTGATTTCTGTAAAAAGAAAAATCTAACTACATCTTTCCCTACTTCTCCAAGCAGTTCATCCATAGTAACAAATGTTCCTTGTCTTTTAGACATTTTCTTTCTTTCTCCTCCTTCTAATATAGTAACAAACTGATATAATATTATCTCTAACTTACCTTTGTGCCCTAGTGCTTCTATAATAGCCATAAGACCAGGAATATCTCCATGATGGTCTGCTCCCCATATATTGATTAATCTATCAAACTTTTTTAGTTTATAGTCATGCAAAGCTAAGTCTCCTGCTAGATATGTTTTCCATTTATCTGATTTAATTAATACTCTGTCTCTTCTATCCCCAAACTTAGTTGATTTAAACCATACTGCTCCTTCTTTTTTATATATTAAATCTCCTAAAGAATCTATTAATTCATCTACTTTACCTTTTTCATGAAAATCCGACTCAGATATCCATTCATCATATTGAATGCCCATGTTATCAGTAGTCTTTTTAATCATATCAAGAATAATCTCAACTGCTTTTTTACCTGCTTTATATGGATCTTTTTCTTTTATTTTTTTAGCTAATTCTTTAATATATTCTCCTTTATATTCTGTCTTATCGTCTTGTAACACAGAATGACCCAAAGCCATTACTTGCCCTCCATAATTGTTAACATAGTATGCTTTCTCAACTTTGAACCCTGATTTATCTAATATATTTGCTATCACATCTCCCATTGGCCCCCCTCTAGCATTAGCTACTGTTAATGGCCCAGTAGGATTGGCTGAAATAAATTCAACCTGAACTTTCTTATTATTCCCAATATCTATGTTTCCAAAATCTTTACCCTGCTCTAATATCTCTCCAATTTGTTTTTGAATAATGTTTTTAGATAAAAAAAAGTTAATAAACCCTGGTTTAACCACTTCCACCTTATCAAAAAATAATTGATCGAGCGATTGAACTATAATTTCTGCTACTTCTAAGGGATTCTTTTTAATTCTTTTTCCGATTTCCATTGCCAAATTAGTTGAAAAATCACCATGAATCTCTTTTTCAGGGTATTCTATAAAAATACTAGGCATCTTAAAATCAGGCAATTTTGCTTCTTTTTGGAGGATATTGATTGTCTTTTCTAACAAATCAGATATTTGTTTTTTCATATAAATATATGTTTTCAGTTTACCTTTTTATGCCTTTTATTTCAACCTTATTGAGGTTAGACATATTTTAAGTTAGACTAAGACAAGATTATAATTATGAGGATTATATTAGAAAACAAAAAGGCTTTATTCGATTATTCTATACTAGAAAAATTTGAAGCTGGCATAGTGTTAAAAGGATTAGAAGTAAAATCTATAAAAACCGGAAGAATGAACTTACGAGGCTCTTTCGTAGTCATTAATCAATCCCCTACTGAAGTTTTTTTAATTGGTGCCAATATCCCTCCTTACCAACCCAATAACACACCTGATGATTATGACCCCAAAAGGAGTCGTAAACTTCTCTTGAAAAAAACCGAAATAAAGCATTTGATAGGTAAATCCAGGGAAAGAGGTTTGACAATGGTGCCTATAAAAGTGTATACTATTAAGGGTAAAATAAAGATAGAGTTTGCCATAGTAAAAGGAAAGAAAAAATTTGATAAGAGAGAACAAATTAAGAAAAGACAGACTAAGAAAGAAATCGAAAGAGAAATAAAGAGGGGGTGAATGTTTTGACAGAAATCTTATCTGGAATAAGCAAGGCGAGTTCTGAAATCTCGTTAAACTTTCAGAAATTTAATAAGTGCAAACTTATTTTCAAAACCAGCTTACGCTTTTGCGTAATGGTTGCCTCGAACTGAGTTTACTCTCGTTTGAAGCCATCTCCCTATTGATTCTCAATAAATAGTAAGAGGTGTTATACATTGAGATAGATAATTATCTTGTTCCGAATAATTATTAAAACTAAGGAACTCGGATATCAAAAGTTTTGTTTATTTTATATTTTGTTATCTTAAAAATAAAATAAACTAACCTTGTAGAATTGTTTCGGAAAAATTTTTGGACGCGAGTTCAATCTCGCCATCTCCACTAATTATTAAAATTAAAATTTTGTCCAAAAGAATATTTATCAATAATAGAATAAGAGCTAGAGAAGTACGGTTAATTGACGAAACTGGAAAACAATTAGGTATTGTTAGTTTAACAGATGCTTTAAGAAAATCTCGAGAAGCTGGGCTAGATTTAATTCAAGTAACTGAAAGGGTCAGTCCCCCCGTATGTAAAATTTTGGATCATGGGAAATATGCTTATCAAGAAAAAAAGAAAGAGAAAAAACAAAAACAAAATAAAAGTGGAGAATTAAAAAGTATAAGATTAAAATTTAACATATCTCCTCATGATACTGAGACCAGAATGAAATCAGCCGAAAAATTCCTTAAAAAAGGATATCGAGTAAAGATAGAAATGGTTTTAAGAGGTAGAGAAAAACGACTTTCCGATTTTGCTAGAGAAAAATTAGATCAATTTTTAAAGACATTACAGGAACTAATCCCAATTAAAATTGAAAGAGAAACAAAACGAGCCGGAAAAGGGTTAGTAACCATAATAACTAAACTATGAAAACAAGAAAATCAATTAAAAAAAGATTCAAGATTACCAAGAATGGGAAAGTTACTAGAAGAGCTATTGGGCAAGATCATTACCGTGGTAAAAAATCAGGAGCAAGAATTCGGAAGACAAGAAGAACAAAAATTCTCCCGGCTGCTTTGGCTAAAACAATTAAAAAATCATTAACTCGCTAAATCATTTATGGCTAGAATAAAAAGAGGTACAACTGCTAACAAACGCAGAAAAAAATTATTAAAAGAAACTAAAGGATATCGCTGGGGCAGAAAGTCAAAATACAAACAAGCTAAACAAGCGTTTATTAAGGCTAAGACTTATGCTTACCGCGACAGAAAAGTTAAAAAGAGAGACTTCCGAAGATTATGGCAAATTAGAATAGGTGCTGCTTGTCGCAAACTTGGGTTGTCTTATAGTAAATTTATCTATCAATTAAAAGAAAAAAATATTGAAATTGATAGAAAAATTCTAAATCAATTAGTTCAAGAAAAACCAGAAGTTTTTGAGAAGATAGTGGAAGAGGTGAAACCAGTAGAACCTACAAAAGAAAAATAAAATTTAGAGCTTAACAATAAAAAAGATATCTTAAAAAGATATTCTTTTTTATTTATCCAATTCTGGCTGAAAATATTTATTAATTCTGATGTCCTCAGAATAAACCCTTTTTATTTTTTTCTGATCAATCACAACTTTCAAAATAATACTTTTCATAGTTTCTTCAGAAAAGTGTTGGTCAAAAACAAAATTACCTAGACTATAAGCAATCCAACCATCTTTATATTGCTCAACTCTCTGGACTACATGAGGATGATGCCCGACTATTAAATCCGCACCATTACTAATGCAATCTTGGGCAAAAGAGATTTGAAAATTAGTAGGATTTTCTGCATATTCTTCCCCCGCATGGAGAGAAATAATTAAAATATCAACTTCTTCTTTAGCTTTTTTAATGTATTCAATTATTCCAGTTATATTATTTTCATTAATCCAGGTCATGCCAGAATTTTCATTTCCCGCCTGCCAGTTTTTAGTACCTAGGTTTGTATAAGCCAAAAAACCAATTTTAGTATCTTTAATTTGTTTTATTCTTAAAGAAAATGCTTCTTCTTTATTAAGCCCAGCACCAATATAATCTATGTTGTTTTCTTTTAAAATATCCATCGTATCTTCTAAGGCAATCCTTTGATAATCAAGCATATGGTTATTGGCTAGAGATAAAATATCAAACCCAGCATAAAGCAATCCATTTATGGCTTCTGACTTAAAGCGAAAAGAATAAATGCTCCCAACTTTAATTCCTCTATCCGAAATTGGGCCTTCCAAATTACCAAATAAAATATCTGATTTCTTAAGTTCGTCAACAATTTCTAAAAAGGGAAATTTAAAATCTTCTTTTCCCTCTTTATTTATCATATATTCTACCCCGCGACCCAACATAATGTCACCTACTAAAAAAAGATTAATTTCAGAATTATTAAAATTTTCTTCTTCTTTTTGATTATTAAAACTAATTTCTTTTTCAAAATAAAAAGAAGTTAAAACAAAATAGGCTAAACCAAAAATTAAACAACTAAAAAGAATTGTTTTTATGTTTTCAATTTTCATTTATTTCAATTAAAATTCTAAAAAATTAAAAGATTGTTTTTAAAAATCTATTGGCTTTTTCAAGAGTCTCTTTACAATCCTTATATGTTAATTTATCAAGAGCCTCTTCATATAAAAGCCATTTATAGGCTTTATGCTCAGAAGATATTATTATTTTCTTAGTTTTGGTTTCCGCTAAAAAATAAATAACTATTTTAAAAATATTCTTATCGTTTGACTCAAAAAAATCTTTGTTATTCTCTCTATAAATTTTCTCACTATTTACTTCATAAGAATATTCACTTTTTTCCTCAAAATCCTTGATAAAATCAAGATCTTTAAGTCCTGTTTCCTCTTCTGCTTCTCTTATCGCCGTTTCTTTAGATTTTTCTCCTTTTTCCATATGCCCCTTGGAGAAGCCCCAGTAGTCATAGCCATAATCAAGAATTAAATAATATATTTCTTTGTTTTCTCTACGGAATATTACGGCCCCAGATGCTTTTTCTATTGTCATATTAATGAAATTTAATAATTTTTGTTTATTTTAACTCACTTTTAATATCTTCTATCTCTTTAGCAATTAATCCTTCTGATTTTTCCAAAATATTTATAAGTTCATTTCGCAGTTTCTCTTCGTCTGGATTTAACCCTGGTTTGGAATCAAGATATTCAATTTTCTCTATAGTTTTTCTTTTTATTCTATCAAAGGTACTTTTTAAGCTCTCTGCAGCTTCTTGAGTTTCTTTTCTAATCCTTTTTACCTTCAACAAAATCAAGCAGATAACAACTGCTACGATTAAAACAATCAAAGCTACTAATATTAAAAATAATGCTCGGTAGGTAATGGTTAATGACCCAATAGAAATTCCAATTAACACCACTTTTATTTGGTGCTCTGGAGAAGAATAACTTATTGCTCCTCTTTGATCCCTACTTTCAGCTGAAATCAAATATTTACCTGATTTAAAAACCTCATTAGCAGAGAGTGACCAATCCCCATTTTCGTTGCTTTTTACTTCCCAACTTTTTATCAGCTTCTCGTCTTTCTCAAAAGATATAATTACCGTTAGATCTGGAGGCGCGCTGCCAGAAATATAAAATAATTCTTCTCCGGCAACATGAATTTTTGAATAAACTAAAATTTCCGGAGATGGAATAGGTTCAATGTTTAAGGATACTAAGGATTCTCGAAAATTTCCAGCTTGATCTACCGCTTTTACTGAAACTTTATAAGTACCTAGGCCTTGTTGAAAAATATGGAAAGGATTACTTTTTTCTGTAGATAGAGAAAAAATATCTTTTTGACCAATTTTTATGTCATAATGACTCACCCCTGATAAATCATCTTCAGTTTCAAAATATAAAAATGGACGAGGATTGGTTGGGTCTCCTTGATTATCAATAGTTACATCAAATGGATTTGGGGGGACAGTATCAATTTGAATTTTATAATAAGAAGTTTCACTCCAGCCAATTTTATTCTGAATTCTTAAATGAAAATACCATGTTCCGTCTTCTATTTTTTCAAATCTTTTTGGGCTTTTTACATCTTGACTAATAGTTTTTAACAAAGAAAAAGGATTTTGATCAAGTTTGCAATTCATCGCTATGATATTAGAAGGGGTTTCCCATTTAAATTCTGGATTAGGATTGTTATACCAAAGATTTTCTTGGGGATGAGTAGGTGAAAAAATCTTCGGAAGGTTGGGGAGATTATCAATTTCTGTGTCTGCCTCTGTGATTAAAAAAATGCTTCTGGAGTAAGTTTTAAAATATTAGTTCCCCTGCCATCAGCAGCTAATGCTGCTACTTTTGTATATAGTTTTTATAGATTTTAATATTATAACATGCTTATTATGACCTGAGTCAATAGCTTAAACTGTGGATAACTTTTTATTTAAAAGAAAAATGAATAAAGAATAAAATTTTTAATAGTTTAGTAACAAAAAGATAAAATTTATTTAATTTTAACTGAATTTAGACCAAATGTTCTACAAAAAATAAAAATAAGTTAAAATGTTATAAAACATTGATAAACATTGATAAATATTATTTTAAATAACTATATCGGATAAGGTAAATTACTTAAAATATATAAATTATTAATTTAATTCGTTTCTTAAAAGATATATTTATTAATGTCATTTAGAAAAGTGTTATAAAAACTGAAGATAGATGTTGACAATCTATTCTAGAAAGAATAAAATTAATAAAAGATATAAAACATTAATAATATAAAAATTAAAAGACATGGACACTTCAAAAAAATATTTAACTATTAAGGAAGTATCAAGAATTTTAGGGGTTACTCCTCTAACTCTGAGGAATTGGGACAAGAAGAAAAAGTTAAAAGCATATCGTAATCCTATAAATAATTATCGAGTTTATAAGCCCGAAGAAATTCAACTTTTTTTACGTAAAATTGAATCCGGGAGAAGGCCAGGAGAAAAGATTTTTCTAGGATAATATTAGCAGGTTCAAAAAATTAGGATATAACATTAGCAAACATAAAATATGGAAATAAAATATAGGATATAGGAAAAAATTAATAAATAGAATACCGAGAACAAAAAAACACGATTAGTAAATCGTGTTTTGTTTTAGCCTCTTTAAAGATTTTTATTATCTTAGGTTTCTGGTCTATCAAAAAAATTTAATAATTTCTTTTCTGCTAAGTTCAAACCAAGCTTGATACTTATAATAATCCCAAGTAAGCATAAAAATAAATCTGCTGCTCGCAAAGTCATAGCATATATTGCCCCATTTCCTGCTCCTATGCCTAAAGCATTAAAGGTGAAGGCGCTGGCTGCTTCAGTGCTCCCTATCCCTGCAGGGAATGGAAACATTAAGGCAAAGTTTGTAAACCCGTAAACACTTAAAGTCTTCAAAATGCCAATGCTTTCTCCTAAAAAGAAAATTATGAGACCTGCTCTAAAAAACAATAGAAAATATCTCAAAAAGGCAAGGGTAAAGCTTTTCCAGAATATTCTGCTTTTAAAAGAAAAAAAGTTTATTATTTCTCTCTCTACATCAAATATTATTTTGCCATTTTTATGGCCTTCAATCTTTTCTTTTTTAATACCAATAAATCTTAGAAGCCATCTTAGAATACTTTCTTTGTTCAAAATTTTGAAATAAAAGAACAGAAGAGATCCAAATAACCCCCCTATTACTAGAAAGACCAACCATATCATTGTCCCTGGCGGGAAATAACCATAAAAACAAAATGATAAAACTCCTGTTAGTAAAAATAAAAGAAAGAATGTTGCACTTAAAATCTTACGGATAATAACAGAGGCCGTACTTTTTTCCCAGCTAATATTAAAATTTTTATTTAAAAAATAAATTTGCAGAACTTCTCCCCCTAAGAGCGTGAAGGGTGTAAGATAGCTTACGGAAAAACCTGCTAACCATAATTTTATTAATTCTTTAATTGGGACATTAAATCCTTGTGATTGTAAAATCAATTTCCAATTTAAACAACTAATCATGGCAATAAAAAAAGTTAAAGAAACAATGATTAATCCCTTGTATCCAGAAAACAAAACAATCGCTTCATTCATTTTGCTCCAGCCTACTATTTCCATTACAAACAGAAAAATTAAAAGTCCTATGCCAGAGACAATTAAAAGTTTAAATATATTCTTCATAAAATAGATTTTAACATAATAATTTAACCAACTAAACAAAATTGCTTAAACTTGTTAAGTAATTCTAAATATTTTAAAATAGATTTTTTTGTCCTGAAATTTTTCTTGCTTCTCCTTTGGAAAATATATTAATTTTTCCATACTCGCCATCATACCCAGGTTCAACATATATTTCTTGTTTTCTTAATCTGGATATCGCTTTTGCTATTTCTGGTAAGTTCGCTTGCTCCAAGTCAGATATAGAAGTATCAAGTAAAACATTAAATTCTGAACCAAATTTCTGGATTAAATCTTCATATTCTTTTTCTACTCCCTTCGTCCCAACTCCTATTTTCAATAAATCAGCAATTATATCTTTCAACGGAACCAGGCTTTTAAAAGGAATTACATTTTCCGGTTTAAATCCTTCCGGCTTGTCAGCTAATTCTTCTACCCTGCTTAAAACCCCTATGGTCAACGGCCTTCCGCACACGGGACAAATTCCATTATACTTTTTTGTTTCTTGAGGAGAAGAACTAATTTCACATTTTCTATGACCATCATAATAATACTTACCTTGTTGAGGAAAAAATTCAATAGTATAGAGAAATTTTTTAGGATCTCCTGATATTATCGCTTCAATTATTGCTGGATAGCTAAGCTCTGTGTCAAAAACATTTGCCTCCCTGCCAATATGAGGTGCCGAGTTATGAACAATAAATCCATTAGCTATATAATTCTCATAATTAGAAATTGTTAAATCATAGACGTATTCACAATTAGATTTTATTCTTTTTGTCTCCTGTATAGGTTCCCAAATAATATCGCTTCTAACAAACTTTTTAATTTTTTCTAAAATGGGATTTATTTTTGGGTATTTTAAAAATATTTTCAAAAATTCTTTAACATTACCTCGTTTTAAAGTATTGTTATGTTTTAAGTGATAATATAATCTCCCAGGGATATCATGGTAAGAAACTTTTAATGCTTGTTTGACTCTCAAAATTTCTTCCTTAAGCGGTAACGGATCAGTAAAAGAGTTTTTAGGACTTTGTTGGAGGGAAAAAAGATATTTAGATAGTTTTTCTTTTTTAGGAACAGAATTAAATCCGATTTCTTCCATAAAAATCTTTAATTGTTCATGTCCATATATGCTAATTTTATATCTCCATTTCTTTTTATTTTTCTCAAAATCATGATAAATAGAAGCATTTATCCCAAATTTTAATAAAAGCACTTGGACTTCTTTTATTAAAACCAGACTAGAAGAAGAAATCTGAATAGAATGATCCGCAATTGTCCCTTCGGCATCAAATAGACCTCTTAAAAATGCTGCTATTTCTTTTTTAGGGAGACCAAAAATAAAATCTGATATTTGTCGTTTGGGTGAATAAACCAAAATCTTTGAATCTATTTTCTGAAGATATTCAGCCAAATAAGCGGGATATCTAAATCCATTTGCATTTCCCTGCTCTTTTTTAACTTTGCCTTCAATGTTAAAAACTTTTTTAATTAATTTTTGATAATGTGTTAATAAATTTATGTCTTTATCAGTTAAAGAAAGATTTTTTATTTTACCTTTAGAATGCCCAATTCCGCCATCTCCCACCACATATCCTAAAATTTGACAAAATTCCTCATTCGTAAATTTCGGCGCTTTCTCTAAAGGAAATCTATACACCATAAATTTCTTCTTAAATCTATTCTTGTCAACTCCTAAATATCCACAGTATTTATTTATAAAACTTTCTTTTGGAGTCTTAACTTTATATTTTTCAAATATCCAAACACAATCTTCACTAACTCCAATATATTTCCCAATATCTTTTTGGCTTTTTTTGTTCTTTATCCGTAATGCTCTCAAATATTCAATACCCTTAGGAAGAATCTTAACTTCATGATCAATACTAAAGAGAGGTAGCTTTTTAGATTTTCCCTTACTAGAAATTTGTCTTAAACAAGCTACTAAATCATTTTTTTTCAGTTCGGAAGCTTTTCTTTCTATAATTTCTTCATTTTCTAGAACAAAAAAACGATGTTCGGGAGTGGTAATAATTTCTTTAGTTCTGGTTGTTATTTTACAAAGAACTGGGGGACTAGATAGTTTATGTAATTTAGAGATTTTAGCATCTATTTGTTTCAGATTGCCAACGAAATTAATACTTAATGCTTTGGATGGATTTAAGTCTTTAATTGGTTTGGGTTTACCATAAATTGTATAAATATTAGTATCTGGATGAACGCAATGAGCATCCGAATTTGATATTAAAGTAATTTTTCTAACATCAGGCATTCTCCAGAGCATTTTGGGGTCTGCTGAAAGACCTGTCTCTCCAGCAAAAATATATTTTGAATAATCTTCAAAACATTCTTTTAAGGAATCAAAGCCAGATTTTGAGCCAAATAAACCAAACCATGGAGTCATTACATGGGCCGGGATAATTAAACAATCCGAAGAAATGTTTAAAATAATCTTAACCAATTCCTGGGCATCAATCCCTAATATAGGCCTGCCATCAGATTTTAAATTTCCTATCCATCCAAGTTGAGTGTTTATTTTTTCAACGGTTTTAAAATCAGGAGCCAAAACTAAAATATGGATTTTTCTGACTTTCCCATTTTTGGAATAGATACAACTAATTTCAGAAGTTAAAATAAATCTTGTTTTACTATTTTTTAATTTAAACAATCCTGGTTCAGCTGGTTCCAGTTTTTCTTTTAAATTATTAAACCATTCTGGATGAGTAAAGTCTCCTGTGCCTAAAACATCAATTCCCTTGATCACTGCTTGTTCCTCTAAATGTTCTAAATCAGATTGAGGAGAAGTAGCTCTGGAATATTTAGAATGGATATGAAAATCAGCAATAAATTTCATAATTAAATAAAGTATTTAATAATTTCTATAAAGGCCCCAAAAAATAAAATAGTTATAATTGAATAAAAAAAGTATTTGGGAATATTTAAACTATATTCGGGGACCCTATCTCCATATTTTTTAGCCTTTTGATAAATCAAACTAATGACTGTCCCATCAACCAATCCCATGAATACGCCTATAAAAGCAATAACCCAAATAAATTGCCTAACCCCAACTAAGAATAGAATTAAAGGAATAAATATAACCAAATTAAAAGAAATAAGAAATGGAATTTTATAATCAAAAATTAAAGTGTTTTTAAGATAGTTTGCGGAAGTTAAAAAGGAAGTAGAAACAGCAAATATACCGAAAATTGCGCCTAAGAGCATAACTTTTTGCCCTAAAAAAGGAATAAGACCTTGAAATGCTTCTGGGCTTGTATTGTTGCCTGTAACCCCGCTAATAAATAAACCAAATAAAATATAAAAAGAAACACAGATTATTATTGCCTGTGAGATTACCTTTTTAAGATTTTTTTTCTGAACTAGAATATTTTCAACCCCCGGTATAGCATTCCAACCAACTAAACTAAAAAGGATTACCCCATAAGGCAAGAAAATATATTTGGGGTCAGCTAAAATAAAATTATTTATATCGATTTTAGGCAAGGCATTAAAAAAAATAAGAAAAATTGCTGTAAAAAAACAAATATTCATTAAAAATTGAATTTGAGAGATTCTTTTTATGCCTGAAAAAACAAAAAAGGACAAAAGAGCCCATAGAATTAAACCTACATACAAAGGATTTAGAGAGCTTGGAAGAATAATTTCCAAAAAATTATTATTTAAAATAATATATGCTAAAAGAGAACCAATAGTCCCGAATATAGTTGAAAAAGTGACTATTATCTTAGCTTTTTTGCCTAAATATTTTTCAGTATAACCAATTAATCTATATTTTTGCTTAGTTCTTAAAATAATCTCTCCGAAAAACAAATGCAAAATAAGCACCACTGTGCCCAAAATAAGAAAATAGAAAAGGCAAAAAACAATTCCGCTTTTCGCCATCACATAAGGTATTCCGAAAACTCCTGCTCCAATTATCGTACCGATTAAAGAAGCCAAAGCTAAAACTGAAGTTTTATCTTTCATATTTGGTTATATCCTGTCTAAATTTTATAAACCTTGTACCCTTCTCTGACTTTTTCTTTTGCTTCTAACCCAACCGGCTCTCCTTTCTTGGCTTGTTTGATTTTTTTATGATCAATCTCCATTGAGCCAACTTTCTGCTCAAAATCAGTTGATTCCCCACCAATAACCCTAATAGTATCTCCTGTCTTCACTGTTCTTATTAATTCAATTACCATTACTTTAATTTTGTCAAAATAATGGGTAATTTTACCTATTAATTCGCCTTCTTTATCTGGCATATTAATAATTTAATTATTATTTATGATTCGACCTTTTTTCTTTTTTAATCATAGCAACTAATTTTTGGACTAATTTTTTTGGGTTTGTATCCGAAACAATCTTTTTCTTAGGCCTGTACCCTCTTTTCAAAACCTCATCTATCAAGTCAGCTGTTCCTCCCGTCCCTTTTAAAACCCCAATAGGCATTTTACTTTCAAAGGCAATTGTGAATTCATTTAAGGTTCCTGTTCTCCCACAAATAATAATGACTCCATCTGCTGCTTTGGTCAATATTAAATTTCTCCCTACATAATCAAATCCTGTATAAATAATTAAATCAAATTGGTCAGTCGGAAGATGATATACTTTTACATGTTCTTTTTCGCCGTTAGCCGGAGAAAATCCAATACTCATCCCTTTCTCCTGTTTGGCCCCTTCAGCTGAATAATAAGGAGCACCCGTAGTAGCCCCTGTTAAAAGAATGCATCCTTGCCTTATGATTTCTCTCCCAATCTCCCTTGATATCTCTTTTATGTTTGAACAACAATGTTTTGTGTCTGCCGCCCCAGAAACAACTATTTTATATTTTGATTTATACTGCATATTTTAGAATATTTATTATTTATTTTATTTAATTATATCATATTCGCTCATAATTTGATAATCTGTTCTTTGCTTATTTAATCCTCTTTTAGATAAACATCCCCCCATAATAAAAATCGCCCGATAATGGGCTTTTTAATTAATCAAAGAATTTTAATCTTTAAAGACTTATTTTTTCAATCTCTTTTTTAAAAAAACTCTCTATTTTTAGTTGGTCAACTTTTTCTTTTAGAAATTGTATCTCAATTTCTTTAATGTCTTTTAAATAAATTAATTGCTCTAAAAACAATCTAGGATCGAATTCTTGCCCATATCTTTTTTTAGAAAGAGCAATAATCTTTTCTAAAGAAACAACTCCTTTTTTTATAACAAAATATAAATCTACATAATCTCTTAGGGTAGACCTCCTGCCCAAGGCATACGCTTTCATCACAGCAATCTCCTCACTTGATAAAATTTTAATCCCTTGATATTCAATGGGCTTTGAAATCATTGGAAAAGCATATTTTATAAAAGAAACACTAACTCCATTAATTGTCACTGTTAATTGTTCAGGGTGATTTACAATAATCTCTATTTCCGAACCCTTAAAGATTCTTTGCACTTTAGGAAGTAATCCTTTTGGGATCTCTTTTCCCCAAAAAAAATCAAAATCAACTGAGACTCTGTGGCCTAATTGTAAGGACATACCTGTCCCACCAGCTAAATAGAACTCCGGGAAATTCTTAAGTTTGTTAAATATTTTTTTGGCTTCTGATGTAATCGCTTCTTGATGCATATTTTAATTTTTTAATACCGAGTAAAAGAGAAACTAATTTTAGGGCAGGAGCCCTAAATTCCGTTTGGGGAATCTCTTCAATAAATCTCTTTACATTTTCTTTCCCATAAAATTTAAATACCCAAAGCCAATGTTCCCATTTACCATAATTAACAGTATTGATAATTATTGTTCTCTTGTTTTTCTGAAGATTAATTGAAGAAAATTTGTATGACCAAAATAAGGGCTTAAAGAATGAGGGGATTTTTGAATTTTTAGTTTCTATCTTCATGTTTTAATTATATCACAGATATTTACTTAAAATTTATTCTAAATTCATATCCGTACTTCTTAAATCCTAATTTATCGTAGAAACTATGAATGCCAGGCTTAGTGAGACGACTAGTACAAATTAGTTTATAACATCCAGATTCTTTTGCTTTTTCAATTAAAATATTCATAATTTTCGTGCCGTATCCTTTGCCCTGATAATCTTCTTGCACATAAACATCTTCTATAAAACCAAACGGCTCTGGATGCAAATCATTTTTTAAAACATAAAGCCGCGCCCTAGCGACTTCTTTACCTTCTTCTGATATTAAGAACTTAAAGCCCTCTCCTGAAATCTTTTCAATTTTAGTTTCCATATTTTTTTAATTACTCCACTGTAACGCTTTTGGCCAAGTGCCTAGGCTTATCCGCGTCTAATCCTTTCAAATCAGCTGCATAATAAGCCAAAAGCTGAAGAGGAATAACATTTAATATGGGCGACAAGCATTCTTTTGTCTCCGGAACCCTAATGACATAATCAGCGAATTTGTTAATTCTCTTATCTGTTTTGTTGGCTAGGACAATCACTTTCCCTTTTCTCGCTTTAATTTCTTGGATATTGCTCATAATCTTTTCATATGTGGAGCTTTTAGTGGCTAAAAAAACAACCGGCATATCTTTGTCAATTAAGGCAATAGGTCCGTGTTTCATTTCGCCAGAGGGATATCCTTCGGCATGGATATAAGAAATTTCTTTTAACTTTAAAGCGCCTTCTAAAGCAACTGGAAAATTAACCCCTCTGCCTAAATAAAGAAATCCCTTACTATTTTTTAGTTTTTTGGCTATCTGCTTTATCTTTTCCTTGTCTTTCAAAATCTTTTTAACTTTTAAAGGGATACTTTTTATTTCCGTTAAAATATGCGTATCTACTTTTAACCCTTTCTCCTGTCTGAGATATAAGGCCAATAGGGTTAAAGTCATCAATTGAGAGGTAAACGCTTTTGTAGATGCAACCCCTATCTCTGGCCCAGCGTGCAGAAATATGCCCGAATCCACCTCTCTGGAAATTGTTGAACCAACTACATTTATTATGCCTAGAGTTTCAGCACCTTTTTTCTTCGCCTCTCTAAGAGCTTCTAATGTATCTGCTGTTTCTCCTGATTGAGAAATCCCCATTACAACATCTCCTGGCCCAATTAGCGGGTTTCTATATCTAAACTCTGACGCGTAATCTACTTCTACTGGGATCTTAGAAAATTTTTCAATTAAGTATTTAGAAATAAGAGCTGCGTGCCAGCTGGTACCACAAGATACAATAATAATTCTTTTAATTGCTTTTACGTCAACATTCAAAGATAATTTTATCTGTCCTTTTTTAATCCTGCCTCTTAAAGCATTTCTTAAACTTTCGGGCTGTTCAAATATCTCTTTTAACATAAAATGTTTAAATCCTTTCTTCTCTAGTTGGCCTATATTCCATTTTATTTCTTTAACTTTCTTTTCAACTTCCTGCCCTTTAAAGTTTTTGATTTTAAATCTATTTCTATATATATCTGCTATTTGTCCATCTTTTAGATAAACAACTTTTTTGGTATATTTTAAAATTGCCGAAGTGTCTGAAGCCACAAACATTTCTCCATCGCCAACGCCTATAACCAAAGGAGAGCCCTTTCTAACGGCAATAATTCTATTCTCATCTTTATGGAGTATAGCTAAACCAAAAGCACCTTCTAGGAGTTCTACGGTTTTTATAACTGCTTTTTCAAGATCTCCTTGATAAAACTTTTCTATTAAATGAGGGATAACTTCTGAATCTGTTTCTGATAAAAAAATATGTCCTTCTTTTTTAAGTAAATCTTTCAAAGCTTGGTAGTTTTCAATTATGCCATTATGGACTACGGTTATTTCTCCTTTACAGTCCAGGTGGGGATGAGCATTTTTTCTTGATGGTTCTCCATGAGTTGCCCAGCGAGTATGGGCGATACCAATATTACCAGGCAAATTTTTTAACTCTGGTATTTTTTTAAATTGAGAAACCTTGCCTTTTCTTTTTAATACCTCTAAATGATGATTGATTTTGACGCAAATCCCCACGCTATCATATCCTCTGTATTCCAGCCGTTCTAGTCCTTGAATTAAAATTGGGACTGCATTTTTTTTACCGATATAACCAATTATTCCGCACATAAGATTTAATTTATTTTTTAGCTATTAGATAAATGTTTTTTCTATTTCCTCTCTCATTTGTTGTAACCCCTTGTTTAATAATTTTAAACATTGCTTGTTTGGCTAAATTTGTTAATTCTTTCTCTAAAAAATAATGGAAATATCTTTCAGCACGTTTATCCCCCCAAGGCCTGATAATATCACCTTTTTCTAGTCTCCCTGTCAATTTCAATGCCGTACGTTTAAAAAATAAGTTTAAATTCTTCTTGGATTCTGGTTGCCAAACTGTTAAGATAAAAAAGCCATTTGACTTTAATATTCTTCTAACTTCTTCTAAAAATTGTATTCTGAATTCTTCTGATGGGATATGATGTAAAACAGCAATGCTATATACTTTATCAAAATAGTTATTAGGGAAAGGAAGGTTTAAAGCATCCGCTATTTGAAACTTTACTTTAGGATAATTTTGTTTAGCAATCTCAATCAGTTTTTCTGAAAAATCAACTCCAATATAATCAATATCTTTATCTGCCAAAAATTGGAGAAAGCGGCCATTGCCACAACCTAAGTCTAAAACCTTGTCCCCGGGTATAATATAATCATTAAATAAAAACTCTACCTCTGGCCAAATTTGCCCCCTAGTTGCTGAAAACTCTTGAGCGATTTTATTATAATCTTGTTTTGTTTTTTTTAATAAATTTTCCGCGTATTTTTTCTTCATATTATATGGAAGCTAAAACAATTAAATTAATATTTCAAGAACTTATTAAAACCCGAATTAAGAATCGGAAAGATTTAGATTCTTTTAAAAGGAAAATGGCTAAAAAGTATAAAATTCCTTGTTTTAAAAATATAGAGCTACTTAAAATTTATCATAAATTAGACCAAAATAAAAGAAGAAAATTACCAAAAAATATTGAAAACTCATTAAGAATCCGTCCTATCCGTTCTCTTTCTGGGATTATTAATGTATCTATTCTAACCAAACCATATCCTTGTCCGGGAAAATGTATTTATTGTCCCAGTCAAAAGAATATTCCAAAAAGTTATTTAGAAGGTGAACCAGCTGTTCAAAGAGCAGTTTTAACTAACTTTGACCCCTATCTTCAAGTTCAAACTAGGCTAGAAAGCTTGGAAAAAATTGGGCATCCTATAGATAAAATTGAATTAAGAATAATTGGTGGAACTTGGAGTTATTATAAAAAACAATATCAAACTTGGTTTATAAAAAAGTGTTTTGCTTGCACTAACCAATATGGGAAAAGAAATAAACCACAAACAAAAACCTTAAAAGAGCTCCAAAAGGTAAACGAAAAAACAAAATGTAAAATTATTGGGATTACAATTGAAACAAGACCCGACTATATAAATATGAAAGAAATAAAAAGAATGAGAATCCTGGGGATAACTAGAGTGGAATTGGGAGTCCAAACTATTTATAATGATATTCTAAAAATAAATAAAAGAGGGCATAATATTGAATCAACAATTAAGGCTACCAAGCTTTTAAAAAATGCCGGGTTTAAAGTTTCTTATCAAATGATGCCAAATCTTCTGGGCTCTACTTTTAAAAAAGACGTTGAAATGTTTGAACAACTTTTCTCAAATCCTGATTTCCAACCAGATCTTTTAAAAATCTATCCCTTGGCTCTAGTAAAACAATCTGCTTTATATAAAATTTATAAAAAAAATAAATTTAAACCATATTCTAAAAATAAATTAATTAAACTTTTAATTGAAATTAAAAAACAAATTCCTTATCAATGTAGAATTCAAAGAATTATTAGGGACATTCCTTCAAAATATATTATCGAAGGAGGGGTTAAAGTGTCAAACCTAAGAGAAGTTGTTCAAAAACAGATGCAAGAACAAGGACTAAAATGCAAATGTATAAGATGTAGAGAAATTAAAAAAGAATACAACAATAAAGAAAAGATTTATCTGTTCCGAAAAGACTATAATGCTTCAGGAGGAAAAGAAATCTTTTTAAGTTTTGAAAATAAAAAGAGAGATAAACTTTATGCTCTTTTGCGCTTAAGAATTTCTACAAAGAAAAATTATTTACCGGTTTTAGATAAAGCAGGAATAATTAGAGAAATTCATACCTACGGGCAAATGACTCCCGTGGGCAATAAACCATCATCCTCACAACATAGAGGGCTAGGGAAAAAACTAATGAAAAAAGCGGAACAAATTGTAAAAAAAGAATTCCAGATAAATAAAATGGCTGTAATATCTGGAATCGGAGTACGCGGATATTATAAAAAATTAGGGTATAAATTAAAAGATACTTATATGGTAAAGAAAATATAATCGTAAATTAAAAATAAGGAGGTAAGAAAATTGGGAAAATCGACTGATGCTAAAGAGATAAAAACATATAAAAATAGGAAAGAAATGGAAAGAATAAAACCCAGAGTCTATTGTCTGTCAAATTTTAATGTTTTTGATATAATTAAAACACAGTTAAATAGTAGTTTATTAAGAGCACAGGGAAGAAAACTGACCCGATAATCCTCCCAGCAACCCTTAAAAGTAACTTTTTAAGAAGGTGTTAAATTCAGTCCATAATCAGGGTAAGTGAATTTATTATTGGTAATTAGTTTTAATTAAATAAATCTATGAAAAATAAAACTAAAGAAGACGAAAGTAAAATATCAACAAATCAAAAAAAATCTGAAAATGATATTTATACTCATAATAAACGTGGAAAAGTATTTGACAATATAATTATAAAAGAAAAAAACCCAAAAGTATCTAAAAAAACATTTATCCAAATTTTTATTTCCATATTATTACCTTTTCTTTTTTGGTTACTTGTTGTAAAGTCTTCTGAACAATTATGGTCTTTTGTTTTTTTCATGCCATTAATTGTAATATGGTTAATTATTTTATTTATATGGCTGATTATAGACTCTATCATGTCTATCAAAAGTAGAAAAAGTAATACTCCAGAATTTGTGATTTTTGGAGTTAATCTTATCTTCTGGCTATGTTTTATACTTAGAATAAGTGGTCTTCTCGGCTGATTTTGATAAATTAATTTCATCTGCATTAATTCTCAAATAAAAGTTTATATTAAAAAACTGTCTCTCTCACCAGAGGCAGTTTTTATTTGTACCAAATTTATACTCTAGAAACTCTAGTTAACCCTGAACAAGGAATAATTTCTATGCCTTGTTTTTCTATCTCATCCAAAAATAAGTTTACACCTATAGAGTCAGAGGACATGTGTCCAGCAATTATCACATTCAAATTTGCTTCTTCTGCTTCTTTTTTATGTTCTTCTGAAATATGCATGCCTATAATTGTACCAATCCCTGCCTGGGCTATTTTAGCATAAAGTTTGGGAGATCCTTCTGTGCCACCAGTAATTTCTGTTAAAGCGATTTTACCACAACGATTTTCGGGAGAACCAACAAAGATCTTGGGCCCCACTCCAATTTTACATGCTTCTTTATATTCGGGAATTTCTTTTAAAAGTTTGATTATATCTTCAACTGTTTCTATGTCTTTGTTTGCTTCAATTTTTTCTTTCAAAAATTTTGCTGCTAAGTTATCGCAAGGAGTATGACAATTCATTAAATTAAATTGCATAATCCGAGCTGCATCTACTGTCCTCTGATGGTTAATGCCATTAACCCCCCTAGCCACTTCGGAAATCCTTTCCTTCATCAACCCCTCTGCAATATTTATTGGAACTCCATATTTATTCAAAACATCACATTGAAGATCCATTACATCTGCTAAATGGGCCAATGCTTTCCCCGTGGGATGATGAGAAACTATTAGATCAATATCCCCAATCTCTTTAGCCATTAAAATTTCTGCTGGGCCTATGTCAATACCAACTAATATTTTTTTAATCTCTTTATCTTCAGAAATATTTAAAACTCTGGAATCTAAATATGGATTTTCTAAAGAATTTATATCAAAATATTCCTTCTTTTCAGGAGAGAGTTTCTCGTATTTCTCTTTTTTCTTTTTCAAGAATTTTTTAACACCTTCAACTTCTCGGAAGTCAGATTCTATCCCCATTTTAATTGCCAAGTCGAATACTTCTTTTGTCTTCATATTTTTATTTATTTTTTAAACCAACCTTCTACCTCTTTAACTAATTGCGAAGGAATAAGGTCTGTTTTTAGAATATATTTCTCTACCTTTAACTTTCTGCTTACTATTTTTAAATCGGGGTTAGTATAATTTGTCAAAATAAAAAAAGGAATATTATCTATCCCTTTTTGTGATCTGGCTTTTTTTAAAACCTCTATCCCATTAATATCTGGCAAAACTAAGTCTAGAAGGACTAAGTCGGGCTTATCTTCAACCCCTCTGGCTATTTTTTCTAATTTTTCCATTGCATCTTTAGAGCACTCTGCTGTTTCAACTTTAAAACCGGCCTTTTTTAAAACCGTAGTATAAATATCAATTATACAAGAATCATCTTCTACTAATAAGATTTTTTTAGACATTTTTTTATTAAAATTAT
This sequence comes from uncultured Candidatus Saccharibacteria bacterium, assembly GCA_964580085.1. Classification (GTDB taxonomy): domain Bacteria; phylum Patescibacteriota; class Minisyncoccia; order Minisyncoccales; family CG1-02-41-26; genus CAYUWK01. The sequence goes on from CAZOJF010000001.1 coordinate 29,667, forward strand.
ATATTGTTATTATATCTTATTAATTATTAATATTAAAGGAATCTGGTTGCTTTAGCTTTTCCATTTTTTGTTTAACTATTTCTCTGTCGCTCCAGGGGATTTTTTTATTATGGGCAATACACATCCAAGGTTCAGACCCTTTGCCCGTAATAATAACTGTGTCTCCTTCTCCTGCTGTTTTTAATGCTTTGATAATTGCTTCCTTCCTATCTAATACAATATTTAAGACCTTGTATTTTGTATCTAGTATGCCCGATTTTATCTCTGATAAAATTTGATTTGGGTCCTCATCATATGGATCTTCGTTCGTTAAAATAATCTCCTGGCAATACTTGGCAGCAATTTCTCCCATCTTAGGTCTTTTCCATTTATCTCTTCCTCCACCACAAGAACCTAAAACACAGATTAATTTTGATCCGTTAGAAAGCGTTTTATAAACTTGCTCTAAAGAATCAGGCGTATGAGCATAGTCTACAACAACCTTAAAGGGTTTTTCTAACATTATTTCCATTCTCCCTGGAATTTTTTTAACTTTTCCTAAGGCTTTTTTACAAGTTTCTAAACTAACCCCTTGCGACAAAGCAATGCTAATTGCTGCTAAAGAATTATAAATATTAAATTTACCGGACAAATTAAGATTAAATTGAACATTATTTATTTCAAACTCTATTTTATTTCCTGAAAGGTTTAAATTATTAGCATTAATAAACTCCCAACTTTCTTTTTCTAAATTAGGATTAATCCCGTAACAAAGCTTTTGTTTACTGGGAAATTCTAAAAAATATTTTGAATTTTTATCATCTGTATTTATAATATGAAGTTTTTTACATTCTTGAAAAAGAACCGCTTTAGCTTTACGATATTTTTCAAAAGAACCATGTCTTTCAATGTGCTCTGGAGCTAAATTCGTAAAAACAACAATATCAAAATCAATAAACTTTTCACGATGCTGTAAAATACCTTCTGATGTTACTTCTAAAATAGCATATTTGCATCCTGCTCTTACAGCCTTCTTTAAAAACTTCTGAAGCTTGAATCGCCCAGGCATTGTCATTTTTAATTTATTGAGCTCCTCTTTCTTACCTATCCTAAACTTGATAGAAGAAGCCGAAGCAACTTTGTATCCAGCCTTTTCCAGAATAACTCTTGTTAACTCAATTGTTGTTGATTTGCCTTTTGTACCTGTAATGCCAATTACTTTTAATCTTTTAGAAGGGAAACCATAAATTAAAGCCCCTAAAAAGGCCCAGACAAAATGATACCAATTTAATAAGAATAATGGGATAAAGTCTTTTAATCTCATATTTTTAGTATATCATAATAATCATCCATAAAAAATTATTGCCAAAAAATAAACTTTATGATAGTATAGTCCTATATGCCAATTACTAAATCAGCTCAAAAAAGCGTTCGAAAAGACCAAAAAAGAACTAAGATAAATATCCGCAGAAAAGACAAAATAAAAGATCTTCTAAAAAAGGTTAATAATTTAATTGCCCAAGGTAAAAGAAAAGAAGCTGAAAAGCTTTTACCACAAATTTATAAAACATTAGATAAAACTGCAAAAACTGGGATTGTAAAAAAGAATAATATTAGTAGAAAAAAATCAAGGATAACTAAAGCGATTAATAAAATAAAAAAGTAAATTTTAAATATCTATTATCAGCATTTTAAGAATCTCTTCTTTCTGAATATTTTTTGTCTTTATGTCTAAGTCTGCCTCAAAAATCTTTTGGTAGATTTTTTTTAATTCGTCTAAGCTAAATCCAGCACTGGCATACCACGCTTTTTTTGCTGGATATGGTTTAAACATATTCAACCCAAAAAAATCATTCAATCCTTTACCTTGATCTGCTAACGCCTTTGCTATTAAAAGAGCTCTAAACTGATAATTTATCATTCTGAGAATATCTATCGGCATATCACCTTTGTCCAGCCCTATTTGAATAAGATTAAGAGCTTTTTTCTTATCCTTTTGAGCTAATGAATTTATTATTTCAAAAATATTTGCTTCCAGGTTTGGCTTAACTATATTTTTAATATCTTGGGTATTTATTTCTTTCTCTTTAGCGGATCTTTTAAGACAAACTAGTTTTTTGATCTCGTTTGATATCTGCCATAAATCATTTCCTATAAATTCCAAAATAAGATTTGCTGCTTCATAGGAGATGCCCATTTTATATTTTTTAAGTTCATTTTTGACCCATCTTTGTAATTCTGTATCTTTTAAAGGTTTAAATTCTTCGCATTTGGCATATTTTTTTAAAGCCAGAAAAAGTTTATTTTTTTTAGATATTTTACCTTTCTCAAAAATAACAACGAGATCTTTTGACTTCGTAATTTCTTTTATTTTTTTAATTAAATCTTTTTGAAACTTTTCATTAGAAAATAAATTTTCTAAAAGAAATAATTTTCTTTTGACAAACATTGAGCGTTGAGATAATTCATCAATAAATTCCTTAAATTCTACATTAGAGACGTCTATTCTTGTCAAATTCAGTTCATTTTTGTGAACCTTTTTATATTCATCCTGAATCTCATTTAATTTTTTCTGTAATCTATATGTGTCCTCCCCAAAAAGAAAAATGAACATAAAATATCTTTAATTAAAAAACCCTTCTTCAAATCAAAAAATATATAAATATAATTAAGAAAACAAAAGAAGAGCCTTTATTTTTTTAGATTAACTTTAATCTTATCTATAATTTCATTGGGCGTAAAATGCGCTTTAATCAAATAATCTATTGCCCCCAATTTCATTCCTCTTTCAACATCTTCTCTCTGCCCAAGATTAGAAAGAATAATTACCGGAACCGAAGTTGTAGCCGGATCTTCTTTTACTTTTGCTAAAACTTCAAAACCATCAATCCCTGGTAAAATTAAATCAAGCAAAACCATATCTGGGATTACTTCTTTAATTTTTTTGATTCCCTCTTCTCCATCAACTGCTTCTGTAACTTGGAAATTTTCTTGAGAAAGTTTTCTGACTATTAATTCTCTTAAAAATTTGTCATCTTCTACAATTAAAATTTTTGCCATAATTTTGATTATTTTTAACCAATTTGTTTTTTAACCTTTTTAATTACTTCTAGGGGTTCAAATTCTGTTTTAATTAGCCAATCTCTGGCGCCTAAATTTTTAGCTTTATCTATTTCTACTGGCTGCCCTGAATTAGAAATAATAATAATAGGAATATTCTTTAAATTGTTATCTTTCTGCATTTCTTCCATTACTTCGAACCCATCTTTATTGGGCATTACAATATCAAGTAAAATAAGATCTGGAATTTCTTTTCTCATTGAATCTAGCCCTTTTTGTCCGTCCTCACATATAGTGACATCGTATCCTTTGGCAATCAATTTTTTCCTTAATAGACTATATAACAATTCTTCGTCTTCTACTATTAAAATTTTTTTAGGCATAATTTTATGTGTTCTTACTTTTATAATAACATATTGGATTTTTTCTATCAATAATTGATATTATTCTATTTAATAGGTATTGTAAAATAGAATGTTGTTCCTTTGCTCTCTATCGATTCAAACCAAATTTTACCATGATGAGCTTCAATTATATTTTTAGTGATAAAAAGACCTAACCCTGTCCCAACAGTTTCTGTCTTAACTGCATTGGCCGCCCTAAAAAACCTTTTAAATACTCTTTTTTTTTGATCTTCTGGAATTCCGACCCCAGTATCTTTGACCGAAATAAATATTTCTTTTTTATTTTTTAAATACTTAATAGAAAACTTAATTGTTCCCCCCGGTTTTGTATAATGGATAGCATTATCAAGTAAATTTTGAAAAGCAATGGAAATTTTTTCGGGGTCAACTTCTATATTAGGGATTTTATTTTTTGGTTTTTGGAAACTTAACTTTAATTTTTTTCTTTTGACTAAAGCTGAACAAGAATTAACCACTTCTTGGGCTATTTTTATTATATTTTGTTTTTTAGTATTATATATAAACCGGCCTTCCTCAATCCTAGTGACGTTTAATAGGTCATTAATCAAACGAATCATTCTTTGGTTGCTTTTATATGTTTTTAAGAGAAATTCTCTTTGATCTTTAGAAATTTCACCCAAATCTCCATCAAGAATCATTCTCAATGTCCACTTTACAGCTGATAAAGGAGTCCTTAGTTGATGGGCCGAGATGGAGACAAATTCAGTTTTCAAACGTTCTACAATTTTCTCTCTGGTTATATCTCTTAAAATCACTAATATTCCTATTTTTCTATTTTCCCTTATTACTAAAATAGATGATATTTCTAAAATTAAATCGTTCTTCAATTCTAGTTCTTTTTTATCTATTTGTTTTATATCTACACCTATAATATCTACCAGAGGTTTTAAATTAGAGATTTTCTTTAAAGATTGAATTGATTGTCCAATATCTTCTTTAATATCCATGCCTAAAAAATCCCCAACTATATTATTAGCATATAAAAGATTATTGTCGCTATCAAAAAACAAAATTCCTTCTGGAAAATTTTCAAAAATTGCTAAAGTTTTATCTCTTTCATCCTCCGCCTCTGTTTTCGCCTCTTCCACATCTTCTAAAATATTCATTAAAGCATTCCTCGATCTCTCAACCTCTTTGTTGGAAGATTTTAAATCTTTAGTTCTCTCTCCCACTTTTTTTTCTAGTTCTTGTTTAAGTTTTTCAAACTCTGAAATATCAGAAATGGCAATAAAATATCCTAAAAAGCTTTTGTTTTCGTCTACTCTGGTTGAGATTGCTACACTAACCGGTATTCCCTTCTTGTCTTTTGTCAAAAGCACTGTTTCTTTTTTAAGAATTATTCCTTGTTTAAGTGCCTTTGATTTAATTAAATTATCAAAATCTTTTTTATTTAAAAATAAATTTTCTATTTTCTCGCCAATTACTTCTACTTCTTTAAACCCAGTTAAACTATGAAAAGCCGAATTAGTCACTAACACTATCCCTAAAGGATTGATTGTGCAGACAGCTAGAGGGAGAAAAGAAGAAAGTTCTTTCATATATCTCTCAACTTCTTCTAGGTCTTTAACGGCCATTTTAAGTAAATTCTCTGTATTTTTTTTATCTTCCATAATTATGAATTTTGTTTCTATCTTCAAAATAATCTAAATTACCAAGTTATTTTAAATTGATGAACATTTTTCTCCCCAGTTTCAATATTCTCTACTTTCAAATTCTCGGAAGAAACCATTAAACACATTATTTGATAAAAATATCCTTCTAAATAATGAAGATGAACATTATAAATAACAAAATCTTTTATCGTTGCCGTGCCAATTCTATTTTTATAATCTAATTTATATTCTATCTCTCCTTTTGTATAATATCTTCTCCAATATTTAGATGCCATCTTAGATATCGTTTCTTTATTCACTAGTCTGGCTATTAATTTAATAATAAAATTTGTTTTAGCTCCCCATCGACCCCATTCTCGTATTGTTTCTCTGTCCCAATTAAAAATTTTTTGGGTTAGAAAAAGAGATAAAAAATCTTGCTGAACAGGATACCATTTATATTTATCTATTTTTTCATATTCCAATGGATACCCCAATCTCTCCATTTCTTCTTCTACTTTTTTAAGTCCCTTCGTCCCTTCTTTTTCTATAATAAATTCACGATCTGTTTTTAAAGAAGATCCAATTATTTCTCCTTCCATTTTTCTAACTTTTCCAAGAGTTTCTTGAGAAATTGTTAACATGATTTATAAGTATTATTTTAATCCCCTATTTTTTTCTGTCTCTGCCTTTCGTTTTTTGTAATTCTTTTTTAAGTTCTATCATTTTAAGTTCTCTGTTCACAGTTAATCTATGAAATTTCTCCATCTGGTCTAATCTTTTTTTTAATTCTTCCGTTCTTTTCTTAACTTTTATTTCCAATGTTTTATTTATTTCTTCTAACTCCCTCGTTCTTGCTTTCACTTTTATCTGTAAAACTGTTTTTAATTCTTCTGTCTTGCTCTGGGATTCCTTCAATTCTTCGGCCATCTCATTAAAAGCTTTCCCTAGCTCTTCAATTTCATCACCTGTATGAATATCTACTCTATATTCCAAATCACCTTTTGTAACTTTTTTTATCCCCCTATACAATCTATTTATAGGAATGGTTATTAATTTGGAAAATAAAAAGGCAAAGGCAAAAATAAAAAATAAAGCAATAAAAAGAATAAATATTAAATTAACCCTCAAAGAAGGAGAAAAAAAACTAACACCTATTAAGGGGATTAATATTGATATTGAAAAAATAATTAAGAGTTTTTTTAGAAGAGAATATTTCATTTTTCTGACTTCAAATATTTATATATTTTATCACATCTCAAGACAAAATAAAAAGACCTCTATAGAAAGGTCTTTTTAAAACATACTTTATTCAATATCGAATACTTCTTTTAAAGCAGTTTCTTCTGCTAAAACGCCCACTAATTTTGCTAACATTTCTGCTCTTTCTTTCATTTCTCCTTCGGTTACTGGCAATATTTCTTCTATTGCTGCTTTTAAAAAGTCTTCTTTGTCTTCTATCCCTAATTCATCGGCCAATTTTGAAAACTTGTCTTTTAATTCTTCTGGAGACTCTCCTCTATCATATCTTCCTCCACAACCTGTAATTGAACCAACGATTTCTCCTTTTACTTTAATTGGCACCCACAAGGAAGCATATCCCGCGTGGCAATCCATAAAAGCAGATTCTTTCATGGATTTGACTAAAGAAAGGGCTGTTTTATATGCTTGGCTACATCTTTCCTTGCCTTTCTCGGTCCCCATTATTAATTTACAAACTCTCTGCGATCCACTCATCTTAGTAACTAATTCTCCATTTCTATCAGTAGTAACAATTTGGCCACCAACGCTTCCGGCAAACTCATCTTGGATTACTTGAAGATTTCTGGCAAACCATTGAGCTTCTTTTGAAAATTCCATAATTTTTTAAAATAATTTTGTCTGACAACCGACCTTTTTTTTGTTTTTTCTTGGTAATTTCTCAATTAACTTCATAAGCCCTAAATCTTCTAAGAAATTTGTAATTTTTGATTTGTCATAATCAAATTCCCCCCAAGTGCATTTTTTTAAATCAAAATTGATTAAGACATCTTTTTTTATTTCAATTAATTCCTTGCTGAAAAATGCCTTATCTTTATCTTTGTCTAATTTATTTTTAATTTTAATATCCACTTTATCAGTATCTGAATAAAGCTTTTCTATACTCTCAAATTCTTGGATTAATTTAAGTGCTGTTTTTTCTCCTACGCCAGAAACTCCTGGAATGTTATCAGAAGCATCTCCTTTAAGTGCTTTGAAATCTATTAATTGTTTAGGTAATAATCCTTTATATTTTTCTTTTATGGCTTCTTCGTCATATATTTTTCTATCTCCATTTTTTAAAAAATAAACTTTAGTTTGATAATTTATTAATTGAAAAACATCTGTATCCCCTGATAAAATAATATTTTCTATCTCTCCTTTTTGGGATACTAACTCTGAAATTGTTCCTATAAGATCATCTGCTTCAAATCCTTTTTTCTCATAGATTGGGACTCCAAATATTTCTAAAAGTTGTTTTATTTTTGGAATTTGTTGATATAACTCCTCTGGAGCCTTAGCTCTTTTAGCTTTATATTCTTTATACTTTTGATGTCTAAAGGTAGGATATGGTAAATCAAATGTAGCCACAATAAAATCTGGGTTGATTTCTTTCAATACTCTAAACAAAATCAGATAAAATCCGTAAACAGCATTTATTATTTCTCCCTTCTTATTTTCCAACTTTGGTAATCCATAATAAGAACGATAGACAAGAGCATTGCTATCAATTATAAGAATTTGTTTTTTCCCGTTCATTTTGTCTGATGTTTAAAGTATTCTTTAATCTTTGCTAAAAGTTGTTTTGGTGTAAATTCCGTTTTAATTAAATAATCCTTGACTCCTAACTCCTTTGCTTTTTCTTTTGTAACAGAATCATCATAATTTGAAAAAATAATCACTGGGACTTTAGAAACTTTCTTTATTTGCTTTACTTCTCTTAAAAAAGTTATGCCACTTTTTCTGGGCAATAAAATGTCCAATAAAATTAAATCTGGGATGTTCTTCTTTAATATATCTATAGCTTGTTCCGACGAAATAGCAGAAATAACTTGAAAGTTTTCTATCTCAAACTTAGTTTTATACATTTCAATTAAAAATGTTTCGTCTTCCACTATTAAAATTTTTCTCATAATTTTCTTAAGTTTATAAGATATTATTTATAATAACTCGAGTTTAATTTTAAAACAAGGACTTATTATTTTGTCATGATCTATTGTTCTATATACTAATATTTCTCTTTGTGATAAAATATTACAATGCAATTCAAAATACCACAATTTTTAGAAAGACAACCTCTTATAATCGGCCCATTAGCTTTTAAACAGTCTCTTTATTTTGGAATCGCTATATTAATTTCATTTTATTTATATTCTGTAGCCCCCTTTTTTATATTTTTAATATTTTCTATTCCCTTGATTAGTTTTGCCTTTTGTTTAGCTTTTATAAAGATCGAGGGAATACCTTTGCCTGAAGTAATAATTCAATCTTTTGGCTTTATTTCTTCTCCTAAAATATATCTTTGGGAAAAGAAGGAAAACCTTAGGCCAATTAAATTTAGAGCTCAAAAACAGGAAGAGAAAAAAGAAGAATCATTAAAAGTAGCTCCTGAAAGTATCCTGGAAAAGCTCCACTCTAAAATAGAAGGAGGATATTAATTTTTAAATAAAAAATCATGGCTAATTTATCGTCTCAACAATTTCTAGAATTTGATCAAGTCAAAAATGGAGTTATTGTTCTCAAAAATAAAACTCTCCGAGCTGTTTTAATGGTTTCCTCTTTAAATTTCTCATTGAAATCTGAAGAAGAACAATCAGCAATTATTTATCAATTCCAATCTTTTTTAAACTCTTTAGACTTCCAATGCCAGATTATTGTCCAGTCTCGCAAAACAAATATTACCGGTTATTTTGATAAACTAAAAAAGTTGGAGACCAAGCAAGAAAATGAACTTTTGAAAATTCAAACAAGTGAATATAGAAAATTCATTGAAGGGTTAGTTGAAAATGAAACCATAATGAGAAAAACTTTTTTTGTCGTAATCCCTTACTCTCTGGGAGAGACAGAAAAAGAAAATACAAATAATAAAGGATTTTTCAATAAAGTGTTTCAAAAAACAAATTTATCCGAGATTAATGAAGAAAACTTTAAACGTTGTCGGAATCAGCTTTGGCAGAGAATGGAATTTGTGGCAATTGGGTTAAGAAGATGTGATTTATCAACAACACCTTTGACAACGCCTGAATTAATAGAACTTTTGTGGAGCTGGAACCATCCTAAAGAAGCTGAGGTGGGATATTATCCAGAGATATTACCCGAATTGATCAAATAATAAAGTTATAAAACAATATGAAGTTACCCTTTTTGAAGAAAAAAAGAGAACAAAAAGAAAGTACTATCCGAACAGAAGTTATTAATATTAAAGATATTATTGCTCCTTCTTCTTTTGAGACCAAACAAAATTTTTTAAGAGTGGGCGAACGTTTTGCCAAATCTTTCTTTATTTTTTCTTATCCCCGATATCTTTCAACTGGATGGCTATCTCCTATTATAAATATGCAACATCCCATGGATATTTCTTTCCATATCCATCCTGTGTCTTCTAATTCTGTTTTAAAAAAACTTAGAAAAAAATTAACAGAAGTTAGAGCTGAGATGATGGAAAAGGAAGAAAAAGGATTAATACGAGACCCGGTCTTGGAAACTGCTTATCAAGATATAGAAATGTTAAGAGACGGTCTCCAAACTGCTCAAGAAAGAGTTTTTAAAATTGGAATTTATATTACGGTATATACTGATACTCAAAAAGAATTAAGAAAAATTGAAACTGTACTTCGTTCAATCCTTGAAGCTCGCTTAGTTTATATAAGACCAGCTTTATTCCGTCAAAAAGAAGGATTTGTTAGTTGCAACCCATATTGTTTAGACCAACTCATTGTCCACACAACAATGAATACTGCCCCCTTATCAAGTATATTCCCCTTTGTTTCCTCTGATCTAAGCGCTAATGAAGGAATTCTCTACGGCATAAATATGCATAATAATTCTTTGGTTTTATTTGATAGATTTACTTTAGAAAATGCTAATATGGTAATTTTTGGAATATCTGGAGGAGGTAAGTCTTATGCTATTAAATTAGAAATTTTAAGATATTTAATGCAAGGGATAGACACAATCGTGATTGACCCAGAAAATGAATATAAGATTTTATCCGAAGCTGTCGGTGGATCATATTTTAAAATATCTTTAACTTCTCCTGACCATATTAATCCTTTTGACCTGCCCCAGCCGATGGAAGACGAAATTCCGGGGAATGTTTTAAAGTCAAATATTATAAATTTAGTTGGTCTTTTGAGAATTATGCTCGGAGGGTTAACTCCTAAGGAAGATGCTATTATTGATCAAGCTCTTATCGAAACATATGCTTCTCGAGACATTACTCCTGAAAGTGATCCCAATTTATGGCAAAAAAACATTCCCATTCTTTCTGATTTTGAATCTGTTTTAGAGAATATGACTGGGACTGAATCTTTAGTTGAGAGAGTGAGAAAATTTAGCAGAGGGAGTTATGCTGACTTCTTTAACCAAAAATCAAATATTTCTATGGATAACAAGTTTGCTGTTTTCGGCATAAGAGATATGGAGGAAGAGTTGCGACCTATAGCAATGTTTATAATTTTAAGACATATTTGGAACGCTGTTCGTTCGTCTTTAAAGAAAAGAATATTAGTTGTTGATGAAGCTTGGTGGATAATGCAATCTGAAGATGGAGCTTCGTTTTTATATGGAATTTGTAAAAGAGCAAGAAAGTATTGGCTAGGAGTATCAACTATTACTCAAGATGTTTCTGATTTTATGAAATCATCTTATGGGCAACCAATTGTTGCTAATTCTTCTCTTCAACTTTTGATGAAACAAAGTACTTCCAGTATGGAATTAGTTCAAAAAACTTTTAATTTAACCGAGCAAGAAAAATATCTTTTACTTGAATCAAGTATAGGAGAGGGAATATTTTTTGCTGGACACAAACATGTAGCAATAAGAATTACTGCTTCTTATACAGAAGATCAAATAATCACAACTTCTCCTGAACAAGTTTTGGAAATAAAAAGAAATAAAAAAATAAATCTTTAAATGTCTGAACAAGCAGTAGCAGAAAATCAATCCGGGGCAACAAGGCTAATGGAAAACATTTTTTCCATAGAGGGAATTATGATGTTGTCTTTTGCTGCTTTTATTGATGTAGGAGAAGCTGTTTTTGAACTCATCCCCGTAGTCGGAACAATTATTTCGGCAATACTTGACATTATTGCTTTAATATTTATTGGTCTTTTTTGGATGCGTCTATTCAGAGGGCACGGAATAACTGCTACTAAAAAAACTGGTTCTGTATTAAAAAAAATAGCAAAAACCGGGAAAAAATATAAATGGTTAAAACCTTTTTGTATGATTTTTGAAATGATACCTATTGCTTCAAGTATTGCCCCTTTGTGGGTAGTGGCTGTATTGCTTGAGCTATCGTCTAGAGAAGATTGAAAAAATATTTATTATGGCTATCAGTCCTAAAATAAAAAAACAAATTATATTTATAATATTGGGTATTATTTTTATATCTTGTTTTTATTTGATATGGAGAACATTTATACCCCAAACAAATACTCCTCCTCCTGAGGAAAAAATTGAATATGAAAAAAAAGATCTTGTTTATTTCCAAATACCTATTGGGAAAATAGTTGAAAATATTGTTTTGAGCAAAGAAGCTGAAGAAAAAACTGATGAGATTAAAGCCCGAATAAAAGATGTCCGAGATTCATCTGAAAAATTAAAAGATCTTTCTCAAGAGCTAAAGAAACTTACGGATGAATGCACTTGTGGCCAATCTTCTTGCCAAGAAGTTGAATGTAAAAATGGATGTTGTTGCCAAGCGCAAGGATGTTCAGCAATAAATACTTGTTCAAAGCCAGAGGGATGTTTTATAGAAAGCCCTGGTTGTGACCTTTCAAGTGCTTGCCCAGAATCAAATTGCGATATAGAAAAAATCGAAGAAAAAACGCATGAAATGGAAGAGTTAATAAACAAAATTGAACAAGAACAAAAAAAAATGTTAGTTGCCCAGCTCTCTATAACTAACGATTATCTAAATTTGAACAAAGTCAAAACAATGATTTCTTCAACTACAGAGGCTATTGACTATGAAACCTTTTTTAATAGGAAAGATCTGATTCAAATTGAGAACCAAGAAGAAGTTAAAATAGAAACTTTTTATGGCTGGCCAAATACTCCCACGATCGAAAAACAGGGACAGACGTTTTTTGATCCGGCTACTATATATTTTGATAAAACAGAAATAAAAAATGAAAACATTATTAGCGCGTCTACATGCTTTGAATTATTCATGATTATCTCCAACCAATCCCCAGATAAAATTGCTAAAATAATGGATGAAAACGCTAAAGAAGTTCTGGGGAAGATAAACTTTGGAGAATTAATACCATCTGCCGACAGAACAAATGAAATCATACAAAAAACAACCAAGGAAACTATCTCTTCTTTCTCTAATAACTTGTCTGAAAAAATGTCTGATATGCTTTCCGCGAGAATAGCTGAAGCTATTGTAGAAGAAATGAAAGGAGATTCTGGAATTAAAGCCAATTTACCCGTCAAATTAATCGAGCCCATGTCTGTTATATTGCTTAAAGAATTACCGGCCGAATTAAAAACTATTTTTGAGGTCGAAATAAAAACAAATGTTTTAAATATTTTGGCCAACACTGATTTATTTTCACCTAGAATAAGCAACTTATTTTTTGAAAAATTAGAAAAATTTATTCCTGCTGACCTAGCAAATATTCTTTCTCAAAACATTGGGAAGATATTGCCCAATAAGCTCATGGGATTAATAAATGAAGATATTATTAAGGAATTATTTAAATTGAACTTGGATGAAACTCTTTCTAATAAAATATTGCAAAGAATAAATTCAACCTTAGATATTTCTCTGTTAGATGAGATTGATCAGCCTCTACACTTAAGTTTGACAAATAGTCTATACCCCGGGATAGAAAACTTTTTATCTGAAAATATGCCTCAAACCCTCGGTTTCTCGTTCTCAAATAAAGAAGAGTTAACTATTAATATCCATAAAATCTTGGAAGAAAATTTATTCGATATTTTACACAAGCACTTAGAAACTGAATTAACCTTGAAACAAGCTCGGGACTTTTCTTTGGCTCTGTCTAATTCCGAGATCCTTCAGAAAAAACTTGAAGAAGACATCTCTAAAAACTTTGACTCAATGATAGAAGAGAATATTGAAAAAATAAAAAAAGAAATATCATATAATATTTCGGACAAAATATCTTTGGAAATGTCCCCTGAAATAACTAATTTAGCACTGGAAGAGTTTTCTATTAAGGTCTCCAAAGACCTAGGAAAGATTATTTCTTCGGCAATATCAAAAACCGTTGAACAAGGAATACTTTTGAATTCTCTTTATGAGGTTTTCCCTTCGTTTGAACAAAAAAACTCTAATGAAGATAAAATCTTTTATCCCCAAGACTGCAAATTTATGTTGCCCGGGATAAACTCTTCTGCTAAAGAAGACGAACAATTTGAAGCTTGCTGGGGAACTAAAGCTATCTATGATTCTATTTCTGAACAAATTAACGTGATGAACAAGATAATAGAATTAATTCAAGACTCTGAAAAAGGATGCAACCCTAATATTTGTTCCCCTCAGTGTGTAGATGCTACCTGTTATGCTAAAGATTTTTATTGTGGAGAATTTAAATTAGAAGAATTTTTAGGGGCCTGTAGTGAATGGCAAACATCTTATCCAAATGGGCCTTTGCCATGTAAAAGTGTATATTCTGATTTTTATAATCAAAACGGAGAATTCAAAGCTTGTCCGTCTATTTATTTAGCAAACGAGTTGGTAAAAGAATACTATTTAAAGATTGAGGATGCTCATAAAAAAATAAACGAAATATTTAAAGAAAAATATGACCAAAAAAGTTCAAGTTTTAAAGAATTTATTGAAAAAATCGTTAAAAAGTCAGAACTAATAAAAGAGCTCGGGAGTGAATTAACCCAGATGACCAACGAGTGTAAATGTAGCAAGACTTCTCTGTGTGAAAAAATTTCTCCTGGGTGCGAACCAAAAGGGTGCTCTCTTTCCAGCCAATGTTCTGAAACAGATATTAAAAATATCAACGAAAAAATTAACGATATTGAATATGCTATACAAGATTTATATTATAATGCCAAACAAAAATAAAAAACATGAAATTTTATTTTAAAATCCTGGGATTATTTTTAGTGTTGCTCTTAATTTATATTGGGGCCAACCTAGAAAAACAAAAAAAAGAAGTTTTTGCGGAAAACAAAACACTAGTTTGTAATACAAAAATTCCCATTGGAGAGGCCGTAGACGAGACATCCGATTTATTAAATAATGTATATGTTGAAATGAAGAACATCCACGACACTGTCCCTAGCCAAATAAATGCAGCAAAAGAAATGATTAAGGCTGTCCAAGCATGTAATCTTAAAAACTGTCAACCTGTTTGCGTTGATATAAGTTGTTATAGTTCTTCTTTAGGAGATGAAAACAACTTATGCTCCCCCAACTGCAAAACAAAATGTATTGCCAAAGAATGTCAGGGAAAAATTTGTCCTGATTTAGGATTAATTGATGATTTAATCAGCGATTATTTTGAAAAAATAGATAAGTCTTTTAAAGAAATAAATAATCTGTATGCTGAAAATATTGAAAAAATTGACCAAAAAATAGAGTTATCCCGAAAAGAATTTAATAATTGTGCTCAGAATGAAACTGCGGAGACGATTAGATGCCAAGATATTTTTAATAAAAACTATACATTTTCTGTTGAAAAGATTAAAGAATGTGAAATTTTTTGTAAAGAAAATGAAAAAGCAGGAGAAATAACTTCTGCTTGCTTAAAATGTCTTTGCTCTTCCTCTATAAATTATTTTTGTTGTGATTAGTCTTAATCTATTGATGGTATTATAACTATCTTTCGCATTGGTTCTTCGCCAATGCTTTTTGTTTCTACGTCTTGCCTCCTTGATAGTTCTAGATGAATAATTCTTCTTTCATAGCTAGACATGGGACTAAGAGTTTTTTCTTTTTTCGACGAAACAACTTCATCTGCGAGGCCATTTGCTAACTCTCTTAAATATTCTTCTTTTCTTTGCTTATAATTGTTAATATCAAAGTCAATAAAAATATGTTCTTTGGTTTCATCTTCTTCTTGATACAAAACTTTCCCCAGTATTCTTTTTAATAAATGCTGAATGTCCATTAATGTTTGGCCATCTTTCCCTATTAATATCTGCGGTTCTTGAGTCGTTAATCTTAAGGAAACCGTATTCTCTTTTTTTTGTTTGACTTCAACCTCTCCATCAATATCAAATCCCATCTTCCCTAAAAAGTTTTTTGTTTCCTGCCCAATTTTTTCTAAATCGTTTTGGTTAATCATATTTTTTGAACCTGTTGTTTCGCTTCTTTTTTCACTATATACTGTTCAGCAATAGAAAACAATATAGAAACTATCCAATAAAGACCTATAATTGACCCAAATTGCCAAACAATGTAAACCGTGAATAATGGAAAGAAATAAATCATTTGGCTTTGCATTGTTTTAGAAAAGTCAGATCCTTTACTCTGAGCACCTTGTTTCGGTACCGTGGAAATCTTTAATTGGTAAAATTGTAATGCTCCAGCTAAAAATGCTAAAAATATATTTGATTCTGTAAGAATAATTATCCCTAAAAAACTAAAATTAATTAGGCCGGGGTTATTAACAAAACCATAAAGAGATTCATTTAAAGCCTCTGGAGTAAGCCCTCTTAAAAAAACCTGGTAAAGAGCAATTAAAATTGGGAGCTGCAATAACATCGGTAAACATCCTGAAAATGGATTAATCTTTTCTTTTTGATAAAGCTCCATTAATAATTTTGTCTGTTTATTTTTATCGTCTTTATATTCTTTTTGTATTTCTTGAATTTTTGGCTGTAATTTTGTCAACGCTCTTTGGGACCTTACCCCTCGGATAGAAGAAGGATGTAAAATAAGACGGATAATTAAGGTTAAAATGATTATAGCTATACCAAAATCATGTCCCGGAATATATTGGTAAAGTAAAATTAATCCATTTAATAATGGTTTGTATAATATTGAGTTGAAAGCCAGAGATAAAATATTCATATATTATAATTTTATGGCAAATCTATTCCTCCTTGATTCCAAGGATTGCATCTTAACACCCTCCAGAAGCCACGTATTAGCCCTCTAGACACTCCATATTTCTTAACCGCCTGATAACTGTATTCTGAACAAGAAGGGTAAAATCGACAATTTTTTCCTAAAATAGGAGAAATAAATTTTTGATAAAATCTTATTATTTTTAAAAATATTATCTTAAACATATTTTAAATTTATTCAATATTTTTTTCTAAATTAGCTCGTTTTAAAACTTGCTTTACTATTTTTTCCATCTCTGAAAAATCTTTCTCTTTAATCCCTCTCTTAGTAAAAAAAATTAAATCATATCCTGGTTTAAGGTTGATTAAATTATTTTTTATTATTTCTCTTAACCTTCTTTTGATCTGGTTTCTTGAAGAGGCTTTTTTAGAAATCTTATGGCTTACCACAAAACCTATTCTAGTTACATCTATAAGAGAATTTTCAAGAAACTTTAAAACTAAAAATGCTTTCTCTACTTTCTCCCCCTTTTTAATAACTTTTTCAAAGTCCTTTTTTTTCTTAAGACAATTTTTTTTATTTAACACAATAAATTTAGTTAAATTAAACTGTCAATTTTTTTCTTCCTTTAGCAATCCTTCTCGCTAAAACCTTTTTGCCTCCTTTTGTTTTCTTTCTAGCCATAAAACCATGCGTCTTCTTCCTTTTTCTGTTTTTGGGTTTATATGTTATAGACATATTATTAAATTAAAAATATAATAGACACAAGAATCTATATTATAGTAAAAGATTAACAGAAAACAATGTCTTCGTCAAATATTATAGGACTTGTTTGTAGGGCATATTCTTTTCCCGTCTTATCCACAGTTTATTGACAGATATTTAGTTTTTGTTGATTTTTATAGCTATTTGCTATATGCTGTAAATAAAAAGATAATAGAATAAAGGTTTTTATAAACTATGATTAACAAAGAAGAACTCTGGCAAGCTGTTCTTGCCCAGACACAACTTAGCACATCTAGAGCTAGTTTTGCTACTTGGTTTTATAAAACTAAAATTGTCTCTATGGATAATGGAGAAATTTTAATTTCTGTTCCAAATTCTTTTTCCAAGGAATGGTTATCTAAAAAATATCATAACTCCATCCTTAAAATTATCCGTAGTTTAAACAAAAACATCCGAACCATAAATTATGTTGTTAATTTAGAAAAGCCTCAAGGCCCCACGAAGAAAAAACAACCGACAGAAGAATCAGAAATAAATCAATTGCGTCTTGATAGGTTTGAAATAAACCAAACAACAAATCTTAACCACCATTATACTTTTGACAATTTTGTAATTGGTTCTTTTAACGAAACTGCTCACGCTGCTGCTTGGGCCGTCTCTGAAAATCCAGGATTCGATTATAACCCTCTTTTTATTTATGGCGGAGTTGGGCTGGGCAAAACACATCTTTTAGAGGCAACTGGGAATAAAATTCTGGAAAATTTTTCTAAGAAAAAAATCGTTTATGCCCCTGCGGAAAGATTTACCTCAAAAATAGTGACAGCGATTAGAGAACACAAAATCGAAGAACTAAAAACAGAACTCCGAAACATTGATGTTTTAATTATGGACGATATCCAATTTCTAGCTGGGAAAGAAAAAACACAAGAAGAATTTTTTCATATTTTTAACGCTCTGCGTGAATCAAATAA
The DNA here is from genome assembly GCA_964580085.1 of uncultured Candidatus Saccharibacteria bacterium. Lineage (GTDB taxonomy): Bacteria > Patescibacteriota > Minisyncoccia > Minisyncoccales > CG1-02-41-26 > CAYUWK01. The sequence goes on from CAZOJF010000001.1 coordinate 47,665, forward strand.
ACAAATAATATTATCTTCGGATAGGCCACCAAAAGCTATCCCGGCACTAGAAGAAAGATTAAGATCCCGATTTGAAGGTGGAATGATAATGGATATCGGCTTGCCCGATTTTGAGACTAGAATGGCTATATTAAAAACAAAATGCGAAGAAAAGAATATTGAATTAAAAGGAGATGTTTTAGAATATATCGCTGCAAATATCCAAAAAAATATTAGAGAGATGGAAGGAGCCTTAAATAGGCTGTTGATTTTTAATAAAATGAATAATAAATCTCCGGACGTTGAAATTACTAAAAAACTCCTTCATAGTTTAATGCATTTTCCAGCTAGATCTACTAATTATAAAAAAATTGTTCAGACGATAGCTCAATTTTATGATTTAAAAAAAGATGATCTTTTAGCTAAAACAAGAAGAAAAGAGATTGTTAGACCCCGACAGATTGCTATGTATTTACTAAGATCTGAATTAAAAGAATCATATCCGTCTATTGGTAGAAAATTTGGGGGGAAAGACCATACAACTGCAATTTATGCTTGTGAAAAAATATCCAAAGAAATGGAAAATAATCCTAATTTGATAAATGATGTTAATTTGATAAAACAAAGAATTTATAGTGGAACTATTTAAGTTTTTAATTGTGCAAAACCAGTAAATAAGTTATAGATTAAATGTGGATTATTTTATAGAAAAAACACTGGACGAAAAATATACATTAATATTAAACATTTTTTAACAATTATTTCACAACTTAAAAATATTATTTATCAATATTTTACATAGTTAAATCGTGTTATCCCCTAAAAATTGATACCTAATAATAACAATAACTTTATAAATTAAATAATTAGTTATTATTAAAAAAAATATGAAAATAGAAATATTAAAAACAAATCTTAAAAAAGCATTAGACGTTATTGAAAAAATAACCAGAAAAAATTTAACCTTACCCGCACTTAGTAATGTTTTATTATCTATTGATGGTAATTTTTTAAGATTAGATGCGACTAATCTAGAAATAAGTACTAGTTGGTGGATTTTAGCTAAAGTAGAAAAAGAAGGTAAAGTTGCTATTCCAGCAACATTTTTTTCCAATTTAGTTAATCTTTTAAAAGATGAAAAAATAAAACTAGAAACCCAAAATCAAAATTTACTTTTAAAAACAGAAAATCAAACAACTCAAATTCATGGAATAGATCCTGAAGAATTTCCCATAATTCCTAAAATAGAAAAAGAAGAGATTATAATAATGTCTAATAAAAAATTATTAGAATCCCTAAAGCAAATTATTGAAATTCCCTCTATTTCTCAAATTAGACCAGAAATATCAGGTATTTATTTTTCCTTTAAAAAGAATTTATTAAAAATTGTAGGTACAGATAGTTTTAGATTAGCGGAAAAAAGTATTAATTTAAAAACAAAAAGTAAAAAAGATATTTCTTTTATAGTCCCCCAAGACGCCATTAGGGAATTAATTAATATATTAGAACAGGAAGATCAAAATATAATAATATATTATTCTCAAAATCAGATTTTATTCGAGAACGAGAAAAAAGAGGCCTCATGTCCTCATATCCAAATTCTTTCTCGCTTAATAGAGGGAGAATATCCAAATTATCAAGAAATTATTCCTAAAAAATATAAGACAGAAATTGTAGTCAAAAAAGATGAATTTGAAAACCAATTAAAACAAGCTGGGTTATTTAGCGGTAAAATTTCCGAAGTTAAATTGACAGTTGATATTAAAAAGAAAAAAGTAAAAATATATTCCGAGAGTCCAGAAATAGGAAAAAATGAATCATATATATCAGCGAAAATAAAAGGCGAGGATATGAATGTTTCTTTTAATTATAAATTTCTAATTTCTGGTTTACAAAATATAAAAAGCTCAGAAGTAATTTTTGAGCTTAATGGAGACGAAGGACCTGGTGTTTTAAAGCCAGTTGGAGATGAAAACTATATTTATGTATCTATGCCCATTAAATTAAATTAATGGAAATTAATATATTTTTGTACAGAATATTCCCAGCTAGAATATTGAGGATCTGAAAATGGATTTTCAGGAAGGGGGCCCGAAGGGTCTTCTTTTTTTACATAATATAGAATCGAATGGGGTTCTACTTGTTCTCCATTTAATATTGGTTTTTCCACTATGTTTTCTTTTGGTTTTTCAAAGTCTTGTTTTGGAAATTTTTGCAAAATTTCATTCATAAAGTTATGCCAGATAGGGCCAGCTAATGAAACTCCTGGTTTTTTTGTTGGAGAGTTGTCATTATTTCCTACCCAAACCCCGGTTACTATTGAGGGAGTATAACCAATCGCCCAGGCATTATTTAAGAATTGAGTAGTTCCCGTTTTAACAGCGACATCATAATCTTTAAAATTTAAAACAGAGTTATATCCGAACACTGGAGAACGAGCTTCATTGTCGGACAATATATTATTTAATTGTTTTACGGGTTGGGGAGGTAAAATTTTTGATTCACTAATTTTTGTTTGTTCAATAATATTATTATTATTATCTTCTATCCTCTTAATAAAGCTTAAAGGTATTTTTGTTCCGTTATTAGCAAAAACCGAGTAGGCCTCAACCATTTCTATTAGTTTTACTTCTCCTCCTCCTAGGACTAGGGATAGACCATAAATTCCTTCATCTCCTAAGGTTGTAATTCCTAATTTTTTTGCTAAATCTATTGAATTTTTAACCCCCACTAAATATAAAACTTTAACTGCCGGAAGATTTACAGATTGAGCCAGGGCACTTCTTAAACTTATAATTCCTGAGAACCGATTATTATAATTTCTAGGATGATAACATCCTAAGCCATATTTATCACATTCTTGGTTGGCGTCTGGCGAACAATCGGGATTGAATTCAGTGGCTACATTCCAAATTAGTGTTTCGGGAGTGTAACCATTTAAAAGAGCCTGTAGATAAACTATTGGCTTAAAGGCTGAACCAGGCTGCCTTAAACTGAAGACTACATTCACTTTAGGGTCAAATTTACATTGGTTTGTTTCCCCTGAACATTGTTCAGATTCTCCATACCAATCTTTAGAACCAACCATTGCTAAAATATCGCCAGTTTTAACATCAACGCTAACCAGGGCTCCATTATAGGCATCATATATTTCTAATTTATCAACGCCATTTTTAATGATTTCTTCGGCTTTTTCCTGTAAATCAGCGTCCAAGGTTGTATAAACTTTTAACCCGGCAGTATCCAAAAAATCTTTCCCATATTTGTTTTCTAGATAAGATTTAATATACATAACAAAATGGGGAGCTTTTATCGTTTTAGGGTTAAATACAAATTTAATTTCTTTTTCTCTTGCTTCTTTTTCTTGTTCTTTGGTAATATAATTTAATTCCCTCATTCTTCCCAAAACATAATTTTTTCTATCTAATAATTCATCAACATGGTCTCCTTGGGGCCAAAAATAAGAAGGGGCCCTAATAATAGCAGCCATTAAAGCTGCTTCTTCTAGTGTAATGTCGGAAATGTGTTTTCCAAAAAAGGTTTGGGATGTTGCCTCAACCCCGTAAAGATTTGAGCCAAAAGGTATTATATTCAAATACCATTCTAAAATTTGATCTTTAGAATATCTTCTTTCTAATTCTAGGGTTAATGTAATCTCTTGGGTTTTTCTTTTTAAAGTTTTTTTAGTTGTTAAAAAATATGAACGGATTAACTGTTGAGTGATTGTTGATGCTCCGTGGAGTGGCTTTCTAATCTTTAAATCTATTAAAATAGCTCGTAATATTGCCTGGACATCTATGCCTTGATGTTTATAAAAGTTTTTATCTTCTGTTGAGATTACGGCCCATTTTAAATTATCTGGGATTTCAGATAAAGAGACCAATGTTCTTTTTTCGGCTCCAGCAATTTCATATAAGAGAACTTCTCCACTTCGATCATAAATCTTTGTTGATTGGGGGATAATGCCTTCATCAAATTTTTCGGGTCTTGGCAAGTCCTTAATATTGAGAATAAATAAAAAAATTGCGGAAAATAAAAAAACGCAAAATAAAATCAAAGATATTTTCAAAAACAGAAAGAGAATATGGTTTTTATTTTTTCTAAAAACTTTTTTCTGATAAATTCTTCTAGCCATATATTATAATGATAACATATTTTATTTTTGAAATCTTGGTGTATTGGAAAGCCCTGCTGAAAGCAGGGCTTAACGATTATTCTTTTTCTGTGTCGGCTTTCCTATTCTTCCTCATCATCGCTACTTTCTTTTTCCTCTTCTTCTTTTTCTTCTCCTTTTTCCTCTTCTTCTTTTTCTTCTCCTTCTTCCTCTTCTTCTTCTTTCTCTTCTCCTTCTTCCTCTTCTTCTTTCTCTTCTCCTGCTTCTTCAGTCTCGGTTTCTTCTGTGTTTTCTTCGTCGTCTTCGCTAACAAATGGGTTTAAAATATTGTCTTGAATTTCCATATGAATTTAAATTTATTAAATTGAATTGAATTTTTTAAGCCGACCTTTTAGTATATGTAAAGCATTATAATGTTCTGGAGAGAGTTGTCAAGACCTTTAAAAATAAATCAGTTATTTTTTAACCGCTAAGCGCTTTTCCATTTTTATGTCAATTTTTTCTTTTTTAAAAGTCTTCTTTTTTTGATTCCAGGCCCAGATTTCAACAGGAAGTTCTACGTTGGATTTTTTAACAAAATCAGTTATTTTTTTCCTGCGGGCTGAAAGGTTTGAAACGGTAGTTATTTGGATATTTTTTTTCTTTTTCCCCTTAATGGCCAATAGATCAATAATTCCGAAAACATCATTTTGTTGATATTTTACTTTTGAAGGATACCAAACAATCCAGCCGTCCTTTTCCAATATCTCGACTATTTTTTTTCTTATTTGGGCTTCTTTAGGCATAAATTAGATTTTTAATTACTTTTTAAGTTAGAATAAATATTTTGAACATCATCGTTCTCATCTAGTTCCTCAAAAAACTTTTCGCAAGTATTTTTTTCTTTTTCATCAATATTTATATCGTCTTTTGCTATCCACCCTAGGCAAGAAGAGTCAATTTCTAATTTTTTATTAATTAAATTTTCTTTAACCCTTTCTAACTCTTCTGTCTCTGTATAAATATCCAGAATATTTTCTTTTTCGTCATAGTCAATATCTTCTGCTCCAGATTCTATGGCAATTAATTCGATTGATGATTTATCTTTATTAGGAGACGTTTCTTCATTGTTAATTTGTAAAGTTATAATTCCTTTTCTTTCAAATAACCATTTTACAGAGCCGGATTCTGCTAGTTTGCCATTATATTTTTGAAGAATATTTTTTATTTCACCCAACGTTCTGTTTCTGTTATCTGTTATACACTCAATAATAACTGCAATCCCTCTTGGTCCAAATGCTTCATAAGTTATTTCCTCTAGTCTCTTCCCTTCTATTTCTCCGGTACCTCTTTTGATTGCCCTCTCGATTTTATCTTTTGGCATATTAAACTTTTTAGCTTCATCCAATACTTGTCTTAATTTAGAATTAGAGGCTGGGTCTACCCCGTCTTTTACGGTAACCGAAATCATTCGGGCAAATTTTGAAAAAATTCTCCCCCTTTTTTCATCTTCTATGGCTTTTTTGTGTTTTATACTTGAAAAATGCGAATGGCCTGACATATATTTATCAATTTACATTTTAATATTTTTATCTTACTTTAAAACAATTTTAAAATCAATATTCTTTTTCGATTTTCTTTTTTAAAAACAAAACAAAAATCCCAGAAGAAGTAGCCACAGATAAGGCAATCAAGAAAGTAAAAAATGAACTTTGTCTTTTGTTCTCTTGACGATCTTCTAGTATTGTTGCCTTTTTATTATTTTGTTCGGCAAGGGACGAGATTAGCACAGGTTTTTCTTTATCATTAATTTTTTGTCCTTTACTATTTTCATTTTTAGGAGTCCCTCCAGAATTTTCACTTGTTTGCCAGTTTTCTAGGTTACCCCCATTAATCAAAACATTTTTCCTTTCCATTGTTTTTTTAGTCTCATTGTCGCCAAAAAACCATTTTTTTGAACAATCTATTCCATCTATTATTTTTTTATTTTGATCAATTAGTTTTAAATATTCTCCGTTATTATTTAAACTGCCTTTGTATATTAAATCAGAATCGATGCTTACTAATGTAGTTTCATTAGTTCTTTCCAAAATAAAAAATCCCTTAGCTGGGATTTTATTTTTTAAAATAATATTTGGAGTTTTATCATTGCTTATTATCTCCCACCCCTCTAAGTCTATTGGAGATGACGAATTATTATATAATTCGATCCATTCGTCGTTAGCAGAATTTTCAGTTCCCATCCAAGCAATTTCATTTAGAACAACGTCTAAATATTCAGCGCCTAATATCTGGACAGGGTATATTATGCTTAAAACGAGGACAATAATAAATTTTAAAGAATTATTTATTATGTTTCTAAGTTAGTTAAGGGGGGTTGACAAACTTTTAGAATTGTAGTAGAATAACTAAAGAGTCCAAAACTGGATAGGAGTCTCTACTCGGAATGGAAAATTTAGCTCCGGCTCGATTAATCCCCAGGGAAATTCTGACTTTAAACTATATTTAAAGAAAATGTCCAGTTTTGGGCTCTTTTTATTGGTTAATTTTTTGTTGTTCTATCCACTTCTTCTATTGTTGTTTCTCCTTTTAAAACTTTCATTAGGCCATCTTCTCTCATCAAAACCATACCTCTCTTGCGGGCAATTTTTCTCAAATCAGCCACAGAAGGAGATTTTAGAATAATGTTTTCCATTTCGTCGTCTTTCAAAAAAAACTCAAATATTCCGGTTATCCCCTTATACCCTGTAAAATTACAATCTGGGCATCCTTGAACTCGGGCGATTTTTAAGTCTTTATTTATTTTAGGCACTTTTATCTTCTTTTCTAGTGGGCTTAACTCTTTTTTTAACATTTTTATTTCTTCTTTTGTAGGGGGAGAGTATTTAACGCATTTTTTACAAACTTTTCTCACCAATCTTTGGGCAATAACAATATTTATAGCCGGTCCGATGTTAATAGCTTTTTCTCCTAAGGATTGTAGCCTAGCAATTGTTCCCGCAGCGTCATTAGTATGTAGGGTTGTTAAAACTAAATGTCCCGTGAGCGAGGCTTGTAAGGCAATTTTTGCTGTTTCATGGTCTCTTATTTCCCCAACTAAGATTACGTCAGGGTCTTGTCTGACAATCGCTCGCAGCCCATTCAAAAAGGTATACCCTTTTTCGGCGTCAACTTGAGTTTGAGATATTCCTTTAATTTGATATTCAATTGGGTCTTCTATAGTTATAACCTTAATTTCTGGGTTTTGGATTCTTTTTAGGGCAGCATATAAGGTTGTTGTTTTCCCTGACCCAGTAGGGCCGGTTACGATTATCATTCCATTTAATTTTTTAATCTCTTTTTTAAACTGATTAAAAATATCTTTTCTTATTCCTAGTTCCTCAATTTCTACGATCTTTTCCGGATTTAATATTCTCATGACCACAGACTCCCCATTTTTACAGGGTAGCACAGATGTTCTTATTTCCACTTCTTTCCCATCAGTCAAGATAGTAAACCTGCCGTCTTGAGCTTTTTTTGTAACATTTAATTTAACTCCTGATAAAAGTTTAATCCGAGAGAGTAGAAAATGATATATTTTATGTTCTATAAATAAAACATCATGCAAAATCCCATCAACTCTAACCCTTATCTTTATGCCTGTTTCTTCTGGCTCCATATGTATGTCAGAAGCACCAAGACATATTCCACCAGCAAAAATAGTTTCTAAAATCCGGCTTGTTTCTTTTCCTAATATTCTTTCAATTTGATTTTTAAAATCGGAAACGTTTTTAACATTTTTTTCAATGTTAAAAGAAACATCTTTACTTATTTCTATTTGCCCACCAATTTTTTTCATATAATTACAAATAATTAACTTTCAATTATTTTTAAAATTTTATCTCTAGCTTCTGGGATATATTCCTCACGGATAAAGAAAAGAATTCCATTCCCTTTTTGCTTTCCCTCAAATCTTTCTAATATTTTTTTACTCAATGTCTTATCCGGAGAATAAAAAATACCCTTAGTTATAATTGGAGAATTTTTTTCTTTCCAAAGAATTAAAAAGTCTTTTATAGCCGGAAATTCATCTTTTAATTTGGCAGACGCAAACGATAAGTCAGATGGGTGAGAATTAGTTTCTTCAAAATCTTCGTCTTCTAAAATAACGCAAGCGATATTCTTTTCTCCTTTAATTTTAATTTTTTTTAGGATTTTTTCAAAAAGAAGAGATTGAGATGATTCTAAGTAATTATTTCCTTCATGCTCTCCTTGCCTGATCGTCTTTAAAAGTTTAACTATTATGCTAGAGAGCATTGTACTAGGCATTTCTTTTAAGTTAATATTGCCAAACTCGGTATTCTCAACCTGGTTGTCAATATTTAGAATATTAGAAAAGTTATTTTGAAAGTTGTTTTCTATCCCCGAAAAGTTTTTAACACCTAATGTTATTAAAAGATCTGCATGAGAGAACAATTTATTCTGTATAAAATCATTATTTTCGAAACAAATATCTTCTTTCTTAATCATTCTGCCGTTAGATGTTTTCAAATATATCTTTAATTCATTTTCTGTTTTTTCATAAGATACCTGAGACACCTTTGTTTTCTTCTCGTTGACAGAAATAATAAAGTCATCTCTTAAAAGAGAATTCTCTTGAGAATTTTGAGACAAAAAATGAAGATCATCAGGCGCTTTATCTAAAACTAAATTTACTTTTTTATTGAGTTTTTTTAAGGCATAAAAAAGAGCTACAGAAGCAGAGAAACTGTCAGCCCTGAGGTCTTGAGAAGGAAGAATATGAATGTCTTTAGCGTCTCGAATAAGTTTTTTAGCTTGTTCGTATTTTTCCATAATATTTATCTTAAATTAACCCATTTTTCTTTCAAAGTCAATTGATTTATGCTAATAATAGAATTATGAAACAAAAATATATTACTCATTCTGCAATTCAAACAAAAGGGTTAGGGAAGAGAATAGCTGAAAAAATATTAAACCATTCTGAAAAAATAGAAAGAGCTGTTATTGTCTCTCTTAAGGGAGAATTGGGGAGCGGGAAGACAACCTTTGTTCAGGGGTTTGCCAAAGGGCTAAAGATTAAAAACGCAATTTTAAGCCCTACATTTGTTTTGATGAAAAAATACAAAATACCAAATACAAAAAAGCAATTTTATCATCTTGATTGCTATAGAATCAAAAAAGTGCAAGATTTATCTGCACTTAATTTAAAAAAGCTTTTTTCAGATCCTCAAAACATTATTGCCATTGAATGGCCTGAGAAAATAAAAAGTATCTTGCCTAAAGATACAATTGTTTTAGAGTTTAAGTTCATAAATCAAAATCAAAGAAGCATTAAAGTAAAAAATATATTTTGATTTTTTATGGGTTGCAAAAAACAGTTGCTATTTTAGGTTTTCTCCCGTCTTCTGGATGGGGAAGATAAACATAGCTCCCCTTTAGGCTTGGATAACATCCTTCTCCTTTGAAAATATGTGACCTTCCGCTGAAATCTTTTTTAGTATTAAATATAACCCAGCAACCTTTTTTAATTTCAAAGGAAAGAACATCCCATGCATTAAATTCTACGGATTTCCCAAATTTATTAAATTGGGACAAAGACAGAGAACCTCCACCAGGCGAATCGCCTGCTTTTATTTCTTCGCTATGCCCATTTTCTTCTTTTTCAGCACATTCAATATCATCATAAAAAGTTACGCTTCCTCCAGATGAGGATTGACTTATAGGAACAACGTTTGAAACATCAATTGAAGAGATAGTGCCTTTTACATTATTTATGTTAAAATCTTTTTCAGAGATAGCAACGCCGATACCGTGTTCTCCTTCAAACATGGGATCTGAGAATAAGATTGATAAATATGAAAATTCGTCCTCTAAGTCTTTTATCATTATTGATTCTATTTCATTATCATAACTTTTAATTTCATCAGCGCTTGTTTGTAGAAAAAGAGGCGGCGGCGGAGTGCCATGTCCGGCTTTGGTATATAAATAAACTCCAGGGTCATGCCAAAGAAAATAAATAGATTTTACATTGCTTACGGAGTAAGATCCTCCGTTATTTTTCTTTTCCTCTGAATTCTTTCCATTAAAAGTTTCTTCAGAACAAATAAAAACGGAAAGTAATTGATCTTTGTCACTTATAAACTTTAAAGAGGCAGCTTTAAATGAAATTCCATTTTTACTATCAGCCATATAATATTCTTCGCCTTGATTGTTTATCAAATATATCCCTGAAATTGGCTCAACGTCTTGTATACTTGGCGCTACTATTTCGGGGTTAATAGTGGATAAAATTAAATAAGAGCACAATATAATAAATAGACCCGCAATACCAGAAGACAACCATGTTCTGGCATCTTTTTTTGCGCTTGGATTGTCAAACGAAAGTAAATAGCGGATTCCGCCATAGATAAAGACAGCAAAAGCAATCACAGCCGCGATTATCAATCCAAGGCTGAAAAAGTATACAGCGTATCCTGATATTGTGGTTGAAGTGGTTATTTCTATTCCGTTTAATGGCGGGTATTTAACTTCCAATCCTCTTTTCCCTGTATTATCGGCAAAAGCGAAAGAACTTACTGAAAAGTACAAAAGCAGGGCAAGGAGTAAAAAAATAACTAATTTTAATTTGTTTAATTTCATTATTCCCGATGAGGGATAATTACTGCACTTTGAGGCAAATATTCTTCGCAATTTGCTGAGCCATAACATTTCTGATAAATAGTTGTTCCCTTTAAATTATCTACGTCTTCTGAAAACTGCTCAAAGGGTCGACAATATCCTCTAAGAATATATTCCTCTTCGGTATTTAAAACAACTGTGACATTGGCATTAATCGCTAGGGAATTCCAAATTTCTAACCCCGATTCTTCTCGAGTAACCCCAGCAACAACGTCAATTAGCTCTTCTGGTGGAGATTCGTTCCCTTTTTGTTTGATTTCATCATAAAATATTACTTCGCCATGCATTTTTGCAGTTTTAAAAATGGCAATCGAAGAAATTTTACCTTTTATGTTATCATTATTATTAAAATTTGGCGTAGAAGAAAGCACAAAATCACATTTTCCTCTATCATCTTTATTGAAATTAGGTTTTTCGAATAAAATTACATAATAAGAACCTAAGCCTGAAGGTTCTGAAGAGAGGTCATCCACAATTCTTAATGATTTAATTTCATTATCAAATTCTTCTTTAAAGCTTATTTGACTTGTTTGGATAAATTTTGGACGGGGTGGATTATTAAACTCTTTGTCATATCCTTCTTCTTTATAAAGATAAACTCCTGGCTCATGCCAGAGTAAAAACATTGAACCCACGTTACTCACGTCTTGTGTTGTGCTTGCCCCTGTATTTTTTATTTCTTCTCTTGCTTCTCCTTCTAAATTTTTCTCATCATAGATGTACACAGAACATAATTCGTCTTTATCGGGGTTAGCGTAACTAATATCTTCTGGTTTATCGCTTATAAATTCTATATGGTCAACCTCAAAATATTCAGGGATACTATTGAATATTGGATCACTGTAAGGTATTTTCTCTCCTTCTTTATCTACTAAATATATGCCTGATAATGCTTTTACATCCGGGACATTTGGAATAAGTATTCCTTTATTAATAATCCCTATAACGAACCAAGCAGAAAGCAAAAGCATTAGTCCTAATATTGATTCCCAAATCCATTTTTTAGCATCGTTCATTGCTTCAGGATTGCCAACCGATGTTACATAGCGGAAACCTCCGTAAATTAAAATCGCAAAAGCAAGAATAGTTCCTACAATCATAGCAAGGCTGAAAAAGTATACAGCGTATTCTGATATTGTGGTTGAAGTGGTTATTTCTATTCCGTTTATTGGTGGATATTTAACTTCTAGCCCTCTTTTTTCTACGTCATCAGCAGAAACAAAAAGGTTAAATGAAAAACATAAAAGCAAAATAAAAGATAAGAAAAATAAAAAATTTAATTTGTTTAATTTCATAATAACTAATTATTTATTATTTTATAATCTAACTTCCTTCTATGCAGCAAAAGAAATTATACATTAAATCTCCGACTGCTTCCTGGCAGTCTAAACCGTCTTTGTTTTCCTTACATCTATTTCTTTGCTTTTCTTCTAGCCAATATTCACTATTATATGGGTAGCAAACTTGACTTGGGTCAGGCACAAGCTTGTCAAAGCATACTTCTTCTGGTTTTGAAATAAATTTATCAAATCCGGGCACAATAAGTAATTCAGCTAAACTTATTTTATCAAGAGCAATCATGCAGCTTAAAAGAGTAGCTGTTGCTCTCTTGTCTTCTAAAACTCTTGTGTATCCCATTAAGCAATTCTCCAATTTATTTCTAGAATCAGTGAGAGTTAAAATAAGTTTCCATCTATTTAGGGGTTGATTTTTTTCTACCAAAGGACCTTCAGCATGAGCCAAATCATAAATATTCTCATCAGCCTTTATTATTTTTTTAAGATTATTTCTAATTGCTGAAACAAAACCACGAGCTTTAGCCATAAGCTTGTTAAAGTTGTCACACCAACAAACTTTTACACAATTCTCACCGTCTTGATCGCAATCTTCTCTACATTCAATTTCACAATTTCCACATTTAAATTCCGTAGACATAGCAGTCAATTTATCGGCATTACTAATAGCGGCTTTAGTGTTTGATACTATTATATTAAGGTTTTTGAGTACTTCAGCCCCAAAAAACTCGGAGTAATCTACTAGTTCACCGATAGGTATCTTACCACTTTCAAAGCCGTTTTTTACTTCGGGGTCAATTAAACATTTATATGTAATTTCTTGGATTAAGTCTTCTTCTTCTTGGGCGATAATATGTCTTTCTGATAAAAACAAAAAACCAAAAGACGTCAATACTATCATAGTAGCGATCATAATAAAGTGTATTTTTAGAAATATATTTTTTTTCATAACTATTCTAAAAGTGAACAATAAAAAGTTGCTGGATTTCCATCAAAAACAAAATATTCTTTTATGTCTTTTTTACCTGTTGCTTGTACTGTTGCTTGAGTTGTTGTTGCTCCACATAAACGCCATTTATCGTTTAATTCATATTTAATACAAAATTTCTTTTTAGGATCGTCTTCAAATTTCCACTCTATACAATTAAACTCTATGCAATATTTTCTAATATCTACTCCATCGTATTCTTCTTTCTCAATATTTTTATTCTCTTGCCTAAATTCAAAAAATTTAACTAAATTAAACGGTGTTCCATATCGGCATTTATTTTTTAATATAGATTCCACTTCTCTTAGTCTGTCTAATTCTTTTTTGTATAGATTCCTCATCTTAGTTATTCTGGTTAACCCTAAGTCTAAATATAAATAATTAGGATCAGTATTTCCATCTCCATGAAGTAGTTTATCAATTTCTTTTATTTTTGCATCTATTTCACCTCTAGGACATGGGTCAGGACCAGTACAAGGAGCACAAGATTGAGCATTGGTACAATCGCATTTACTACAACTACATTGTGCATAAAGTGCAACTAAATCTTCGGCTAAATCTATTAGTTCTTCTATTTTTATCTTTAAAGCTTTATCTAGACGAGCAACACAATCAAAAAAGTCGTGATCTTTCATCATTTTTACTCCGCCTCCTCCTCCACCACTACCACAACAACATGGACAGCCAGCAGGAGGATCAGTCATGTTTCCTTCATCATTATAATTATAGCAGTCTATATTTTTAGCCAAAAGTTGCTCTACTATTGTTCCTACCGGTAGTTCTTGAAATGTTTTTTTATCAACGGTTATATTTATTGAAGGAGTTGTTGTACTGTTTCCTGTCAAGTCATTAAAACGTATTTTTAAAATATCAGGATTAATAGCATTTAAAATTAGATAAGAACAAAGTGCAATAATCAAACCTAAAATTCCGCTTAAAAGCCAATTTTTCCCCTCATTATGAGCGGTTGGAGAATTGCCGGAAGTCAGAAAGACAAAACCGCCATAAATTAGGACGGCAAAGGAGGCTAAAGCAACAATAATTAAAGAGACCTGAAAAATATATTTTACATATTCTGGCAGAGTAGCATCGTCGCTTAATCCCGGTTGCCCTCCAATTGCAGGATAAGTGGTTTCTAACCCTGTATCATCTGCAAAAACAAAAGACAGCGATGAAAAAGAAAAAACGAGGAGCAATAAGAATAATATAAATTTAGATTGATTCAATTTCATGTTGTATTTATGATATTTTACCACAATATAAATTTAAATAAAACAAATTGATTTAATAAAAATAAATAAGCGTTTTAAAACTTAAAAGATAAATTAAAAAATAAACTGAACATAAAAAAGCAAAATTTATTTGCTCTTAACTTGGCTTTTAAACCTTTAAAATATTATTCTTATTAAATTTCCAAGTAAAATAGAGATAATCTTTTCTAAAAATAATCTTATTTTAGAATTTTAATATCAAATTTTTCAGGGAAAAAGAAAATAAAGTTTTTAACTAAAAAAGAAGAGAAAATTTAATTTATTCTTCAATAGATTCCCTATAAGTATCTTTTTCTGATATATTTTTTGGTTTTTCTTTAATTCTCTCGCTTTTGTTGATCTTTGATCTAATTATTTTTCCGCTAGGAGATAATTCAGTTTCATATAAAGAACCCAACGCTTTTTTAACGGGATAGAAAATAAATCTATTAATTTCTAAAGAAACTTTTTTGGCTATTAAAGGTTCTATATTTATTTCTTTTTCTAAAAAATTCTGTAATTTATCGGGAGACAATAACCCCATTAAACTGTTTCCAACTAATTTGGCGATTTTAGATCTTTTTTCTTCAATTTTATATTTTTCACAAATATCAGAAATTTTTTCTGCTGTTTCTTCAGAAAGAATAGCTTCTTTTAGTTTTTCAGGGAGGACTTCAAAAAGCTCTCTGAGTTGTTTTTGATTATACTCTATCATATTTTTTTATTATTATTTAATAATACCACAAAATAAAATTAAACAACAAACAATTAAAAATTAATTTGACAAAACCAAAATCTTGTGCTATTATTCAAGTAGAAAATAAGCAGTAAATTAAAAATAAAAAATAAAGAAAAATAGGAGGTGTATAGAATGCTTATTTGGTTTTTAGGAGTTATTGGGTGGATCGTAGGTACAATTATGGTTGGTCAGATTGTCTTCTGGGTGGGATTATTAATAATATCAATTTTTTCACTTCTTCTCGTCTATTTTAATTTAGCCCCAAGAGATATGTGTTTTACTTTTGTAAAAGAAGGGACGGGGATAATAGTGATGAGAGGTGGCAAATTTGATAAAATAATAATCTCTTGGAAAGGATACATTATAGACTCAAATACTGGGAATATAATAAAAGTTCCGAATGCTAGAATAGAGCTTTTTGGAGGGCTTAAGTTTTATGGAATTTATCCTTTTCAAAAAATAGGACATTATCAGCAAAGATGGTCCCACTTGATTGAAGATGGGACAGTAAAAAAGCACGATGAAGAGTTATACTATGTCTTACTGAAAACCGATTATTATGTTTTTGAACTGCCTATCACGGATAGCAATTCGGCAGAGGACATCAACGGGGTACCTATCTATGTTAAGCTTGTCGTTCCTATAAGGGTTGTTAACCCTTATGAGGCAATTTTCCGTCCTCAGAGATGGTTAGCAGCAATAAGTGGGACAATTAAACCAGTCCTCAAACGTTTTGTAGCGAAATTTCGCTATAAAGAAGACTTGCTTGATATGCGGGCTGGAAAAGGCATAGAAGATATCCAAAAGGATAAAGGCATAATCCAAAAGGATAAAGACATAACAGAGAGACAAGCTAATGGGGAAATTATTTCCGAGAATAAAATGGGAGATGATTTGAAAGTTCAGTTCTGGGAAGAGCTTAAAAAAGTTTTTCCAGAGGGGCAGATCCAAAAAGGAGGACAAGGCAACGAATGCCTTATAATTTATGGGACTTTACTCCAAAAAAAAGGAACAGACATTTTTGAGATAGATACGTCTGAGGAATACAAAAAAATGGTGACCGCAGAATACGAAGCAACTCAAAAAGCGAAAATGACTGTAATTGAAGGAGAAGCAAAAGGTAAAGCTACTACTAATAGAATTATAAGTCCTGTTTGGAACATTGCGAAACAACTAGCTGGGATTACAAAGCAAGATAGGAAATTAACTAGAAAAGAAAAACAGAAAATTTCTTCCTATACACAAGAAGCATGGTCAAATTTCTTAGAAAATAAGTCTATTGAATCTATCAAGCCGACAGATAAAGTTATTGTAACCGAAGGCAAGGGAATTGGTCAAACAGTTGGCAGAGACACAGTAAGAGAAGAAGTTAGAAAGAAAATTTCTGAAAAAAATAGAAAAGTAGAAGAATAAAATAAATTAAGCAAAAAGGGGATGTTGTGCAACATCCCCTTTTATATATCTTTTTATTATTAGATTATCTTGGATTCATCATCTTCTTCAACTTCTTCTTCCTCTTCTTTCTTTCCTGGAGAGAGGTTTTCACCTTTCGTTTTTTTTAATTTTTTCCATGCTCTCCTTCTACTAACCGGAGGAGTACCTTTATCTGGTTGATCCGGATTTGTTGGTCCAGTATCTGTAGTCTCTTCATGCGATAAACCAGGCGTTTCTTTTCCATCTTGATTAAAATCAATCCCCAAGTTTTTCCCAGCATTATTACTGATATATTTATGAGCGGCAGGAACATTCTCGCTGTAGTAAACTTCATTCGCCACATTATTTTTAAAGCTTTCAAAGAAATCATCTCCGAATTGTTTTGCCATTGCACTAATTTTAGATCCTTTTAAAGATTTGTGAAAAACTTCTGACTCTAGAGCAGTATTCATTGTCTGTTTGGACCATTTAGATATGTCTTTTTCACTTGCAGTAGCTGCTAGTTTTTGAGATACGGTTTTGTATTTAATAATATCTTTTTCATCCATAAAAACTCCTGCTTCTTTAGCCAAATTATCTTCTATCTCTTTCCCAGTTTTACCGACTATTTTTTCGGCTATTTTTATTTCAGATTTGGCAAAAGTTTTAAATGAGCTTGGGAAGAGCTTAAGAGTGTCTCGCATTATCTTTTCCTTATCTTTATCACCAAATCCAACTGCTTTTTCTATCTTATCAATATTCCCTTCTTCTATTATTGTTTGTAATGCTTGTATTCGTTTTGTAGCGCTAGGACTGTGTAATAAAACATTTTGTTCTTCAAAAGATTTTCCTTTTGCCAGCTCTTTTGCTTTCTGACCTTCTTCTCTCTCATGACGGGCGATATTGGCTGTCAATCCTCGTCCCGCATATCCTAATAGCCCTCCTCTTGCTTTTTTATTTTCTCCTCCCGTTCCTGTTTCATGTTTACCTATTCTCTTATTCATTAATTTTTCGCCGATCCATTTTCTTGGTCTTCTTGTAGCTTTTTCTGCACCTGTCCCTGCTAATTTGGCTCCCCAAGGTATCGCTTTTCTAGCATTGGAAGTAATGAAACTTGCCCCCATGGCTCCGGTTTGAAGAGATATAAAGAAGCCAGCGGCAAGGAAGGAGACAGGCACTATATAGCCCATTATTTTTCCCATTGAACTCATTTCTCCTAGTAATTCACCCTGAAGCATTAGTCGAGTCATTTCATTCGCGAGATAAATAGTAAAAGCGGCTGGTATCCCGATAAAACACCATTGCATAAATTGGCTAAGCCACATATTCCACATTTTTTTTGTACCTGGGAAAATATAACAAAAAAGAGCGAGAGGAGAAAGAATAACAAGCATCCAAAGAGCGATATACCTGAAAAGAAAGAGAGCGGAGTAAAGAAGGAAAATAATCCCTGAAAAAAGACTAGACCCAACAAGAAGCAATCCTGTTGCCAGCATACCCGAAGGGCTACCTATTTGACTTAATAGTTCTGACCCTGCTGACTTTAGTACAGACCCATAGCTTTGTGTTAAATATAACCCAGCTTTTAGAAAATGATTCATTGTAATATTTGAAGCATCAATTACAATTCCACAGAGCATTGGAGTAAAATTAATTAAAAGAGCTACAGCTAAAAGCAAAGGAAGAGTTTTCTTCATTTGATAGGAGCTAATTCTCAAAATAGTTGCTAGAGCAATGACTACTAGTCCAAGGACAATAAGGATATTGGTAAGGTCTCTAATCATGCTCCACCCGATGTCGACAAAGGAATTACTTGTAAAGTTCACACTTATAAATCCTTCGCTTGTTATCCATGACAGAAGGGTCTGGCTGAATTTCATGAATGTTTGCGTAATTAAAAGCAAGATAGTAGCAACGGCACCAATAAGTCCGCTGATGACCCATTTAATCATAGCGTTACCCGGCAAACCTTCAACCCACTTTTCTGGCCCTTTTGTATCTGTATCTATACCCTCTTTCCATCCTGGAGGAAACAGACCACCTTCTGCGGTTGTATCATAACAAGGAGTGAATAAAGTTATTCCTATAGTAAGTAAAAATAAGAAAACTAAATATTTTTTATTCATGTTTTATATATAAATGATTTTTTTATTATATCACAATAATTTATTATAAAAAGTATTTGTTAAATTAATCCAATCTTTAACCTTTAATGTTTCGGCTCTTTGTTCGGATTGAATATTATTTTTTTGGAGCCAATTTTCAATTTTCTGTTTTTCAATATTTAAAGACTTAGAAAGATTATTTATTAATTGTTTTCTAGGTTGCGAAAAGCCAGCTTTTACGATTTTAGAAAATAAATCTTTATCAATCTTTTTATCTATATTATTAAATGGCGTGATTTTGAGAATTACACTATCAACCTTAGGTTGAGGATAAAAGCATTCCTTGGAGACATTACTTATTATTTCTGGTGTTCCATAAAATTGGGTAAACACAGCGATTTTAGACATTTTAGGAGGAATAGCGCAAATTCTTTGTCCGACTTCTTTTTGGACCATTAAAACCATTAATTCTGGTGAATTGTTTTCTAAAAACATTCTTATAGTTGGAGCAGTTATATAATAAGGGAGGTTAGCAATAAGTTTATATTTATTAGGTAGTTTTAAATTCTTAATCTTTAAAATATCTCCTAGTATAACCTCAGTATTTTTATTATTAGCTAATTCTTTCTCTAAAATACTAATTAAGCTTTTATCTTTTTCAACGGCCATAATTTTTTTAGCTTTCTGAGCTAAAGCCTTTGTAAGTATTCCGGTACCGGGCCCTATTTCTAAAATAATATCAGATGGTTTAATTTGAGATGCCTTAATTATCTTTTTGAGAACAAGATCGGAAATTAAAAAGTTTTGACCAAGTCTTTTATTGGGTTTAATTGTTTTTAATTTCATTTTTTGATTATATCATAAAAACTAGATAAGGGGTTGACATAATGCTATTTTCATATAAAATAAATAAAAGATTTAAAAAAGGAGAAAGTATCCAAAAGTTAGAATATTCTAATTAATTCGGAATTAAATCTATTCCTAAAAATTTAAAACTTGTTAGTAAATTAACAGGGAGATACATAAAATCTCTCTTTTCCTACTTAGGCTCGAATATCAGAAAAATTATAGGAGCAAAGCAATTACTTATTTTATTGTCTGTGAGTTTGGTTCTCACGGCTTTTATTTTTAGCCAAAAGTTAAAAATAGTTGGGTCAAAAGATTTTTATACTTATCAAGCAGAAATATTAGACAGAAGTCAATACCTTTCCACAGAAGCAAATCTAGCTTGTTCCTATTTCAGTTTAAACTTAACTCAAGGAAGTAGCTTGGAAGCAATTGCTCCCCCATTTAATATTTCAGGCAAGGTTTTAGGATCTTGGGGAGTTGGGCAATCAAACGAGATTATTGAATATACAGTAAAATCAGGAGATACACTTTCTTCTATTGCCGAAGATTTTGATATTAGTTTACAAACAATACTTTGGGCAAATAATCTAAAGGAAAAATCGACAGTTTCGGTTGGTAAAAAGATTATTATTTTACCAGTTACAGGTATTTTACATACCGTAAGACCGCAAGATACTTTAAGCGAAATAGCAGAAATATATAAGGTAGACATTGATAGCATTCTTGATTCTAATGATGTTATCGACCAAGGTAAAATTTATGCAGGAGATACATTGATTATTCCTAATGGGGAAATGCCTAAGACAGTAGATGTAAAATATGAGAAAGTTGCTTTAAACCAAAGTTTCTTTATCTGTCCTATCCCTTCTCCTTGCGGAGTTACGCAGGGTCTTCACTGGCAGAATGCGATAGATTTTTCAAACGGCGAATGCGGCGAACCAGTTTGGGCAGCGGCAGCAGGAGTTGTTCAAAAAACAGGGTACACAAGTAGAGGGGGCAATTATGTAAAAATCTTACACTTAAAAGGAGTTATCACTTATTATGGACATTTATTAAGAGACATAGTCTACCCCGGACAGAAAGTTACTAAGGGACAGATTATTGGTTATATAGGACATACTGGGCATACTATTCCAGCTGATTATCGCGGGTGTCATGTCCATTTTGAAGTTATTTTTGCGGCAAATCCATTCGCCAGATATACAAGGGGGGATTTTCTAGGCAATTAAAAATCCGCAAAATAGCGGAGATAAATAATTAGAATAGCAGAGAATAAACCCTCTGTTTTTTTTAATGAAAACAATTAAGATTCTTTCTTAGGTTTTTTAATAGTTTTTTTCTTTTTAGGTTTGCTGATTTTTTCTTTCTTCGGTTTTTTTAAAGTTTTTGTTTTTTTCTTTGGTTTTATTTCTTCTTTTACGTCTTCTTCTTCTGTCTCACTTGATTGGTTTAAACTTCTCACGTCTATTTTCCAACCAGTTAATTTTGCGGCTAGTCTTACATTTTGCCCATTTTTCCCGATGGCCAAAGACAATTGATCATCAGGAACCAAAGCGATAGCTTTACTTTTGGGCATAATTTTAACTTCCGCAATTTTTGCGGGAGATAAAGCATTTATAATATACTGTTCCGGTTTTTCGGACCACTCAATAATATCAATTTTCTCTCCCCCTAATTCGTTTATAACTGCTAGAATTCTTGTTCCTCTCTGTCCTACCATAGAACCAATAGGATCAATTCCTTCTTCAGTCGCTGTTACGGCCATTTTAGTTCTAGAGCCAGGTTCTCTGGCGATTGATTTAATTATAACTTGTTTTGCGGAAACCTCAGGCGCCTCTAATTCAAAGAGCCTAGAGATTAATTTTGGATAGATCCGAGATAAGTAAATTACAGGTCCTTTAGCGCTCTCTTCTACTTTTAAAATATATGTTTTAAGTCGTTGGCCGGGGCGATAGAATTCTTTTGGGATTTGTTCTGCCTTTGGTAAAATCCCAGATGTTTTACCAATGTCTAAATATATTAGTTCAGGCTCTATTCTCTGAATAATCCCTGAAACGATTTCTCCTTCTTTTGATTTGTATTCTTTTAATATTTCCTCTCTTTCCGCTTCTTTAATTTTTTGAAGAATTACTTGTTTTGCTGTTTGGGTTGCAATCCTTCCAAATTCTTCTTTAGTTTCTAAGGGAATTTCTAATTCCTCATTAAGTTTTATTTTGGAATTAATCTTTTTTGCGTCCTCGACCATAATGTGTCTCTCCGGGTTAAAATGAATTTTTATCTCTTCGGTATTATTTTCATCAAAAGTAGGTTTGCCCTTTTCCCTTGCTTCTTCTATCTCTTGTTCAGATAAAATCATATCTTGATTAACTACTTGCTTAATTTGCCAAAACTTAACATCACCCGTTTTTGGATTGAGCTTAGCTATTATCTTTTGTCTCTTTTTCCCGTATTCTTTTTTATAGGCTGAGGCAATTGCTTCCGCAATTATCTTAATTACTCTTTCTTGAGATATCCCTCTTTCTTCAGCAATTTCCAATACAGCCGATGTAAGTATTTTTAGATCCATATTGTTAAAAATAATGTCCGCTTGAAACCACGGACTTTTTTAATATTATCAGAATATAAATATCCTGTCAAATTATTTTATAAATGAAAAGGAGAGAAACAATAGAATCTTGCGATTTTTTTGCTCTCTCCTTTTAAAGAAACGAGGATAGGTTCTTGTTCTGTCCCTTACTTATATTAAGGAAGGACAATTACCCTTTTTAAGAATTTTATTTGCTTCCAAAGAACTAAGATGTGAGTATTTATACAAAACAGGCCAGACAATCGCAATCTTCGTCTATTATCCAATTGAGTTTATTCAACTCGATTGCATCGATCTCGGTTAATCCAGCCTCAAGTAGTTCGTCAACATCAACAGAATAGATAATGTCGTGTTTTGCTCCTTCAATACCACGCTTCGGTAAATACTTCGTAATGATCTTGAGGCCTAACAATGCGTTATCCTCTTGGTACGCACTCAAATCGCTATCACCGTCCATTATCTTTTCAAAATGCTCTCGTTCCATGTCATTCTCCTTTTTTAAGATTTCGTTTTACTGATTATTTAGTATAGCATATTATTAAATTTGTGCCAAGGTTCGGAGGTAATGTATACATACCTCTTGCACTTTTATTATACTTTTCGAAATTAGATATCGACGAAACTATTGTGGACCTGGGGGGAATCGAACTCCCATCTCTGCAATGCGAATGCAGTATAATGCCGTTATACTACAGGCCCTTTATTAAGATTACTATAAACAAGGTTAATCCCCATTTAATAATTTTCTTTTAATCTTTGGAAGATGTGTTTAAAGTTATCTACAAAGGAATCAATAGAGCCGAGAAAAAGTGGCTCTAAATCTTTTTTCAATCCTTTTTTTAACTTTCTCTCGGAGATAAAAAGCGCTATGTTATCAAAAACATCTTTAGTTGAACCTTTCACGCCTTTCAGCTT
Source organism: uncultured Candidatus Saccharibacteria bacterium (assembly GCA_964580085.1). Lineage (GTDB taxonomy): Bacteria > Patescibacteriota > Minisyncoccia > Minisyncoccales > CG1-02-41-26 > CAYUWK01. The sequence goes on from CAZOJF010000001.1 coordinate 70,556, forward strand.
TAGCATATTTTTATTTGGTAATACCTTCCTCTCCATATACCATATCAAATCATAGAAATCTCTACCTTTGAAATCTATATTTTCTTCTTTCCTACCAACAGCAAAACCTTTTTGTGGTTTGTCTAAAATTGCTGCTAACTTGGAAGCGAATAGAGTTGACAAATCATAATGTTTGACTACAAAACTTTTTCCGTATTTTGATTTTAATGTAAAAATAGGGGCCAATTTTTTTATGTAGTTTTTGGACACAGACATAATATCTATTCTTACTCTTAAAACTTCGTCTCTATGCAAAGACAGGCCAAGGTCATTCATTAAGGGGAAATTCAGGAAAATACGATTTACGTTTTTGCCTTTTTTCTCTCCCTTAATATAGAATTTATTTCTTAATCCCAAATCTGTGCTAAAGTATTTTTCTAGTGATTTCTTAAACTTCTCAAAATCCGTTTTTTCTTCTGCTTCAAAATCTAAATCTATAGACATTCTTGGCAAGTCATAAACTATTTTTAAGCAACTCCCACCATAAAATACCATATCTTTGAATTCGGAATTATAAATAAAGTCTAGGACAAAATAGTGGAGGTATTCCTTTAATCTATTGCGAGTTTTAATGAGAGAGGCTTCTCCTTTGGATTCTTCAATGATTTTTCTCATCTCTAAAATTATATTTTCCATAGAATTGTTTATGCTTTAAAAAGCTTTGAGGCAAGATCGGTTAACATTTTGTTTTTTGACAGCTTACAATATTTTTTGAATTCTGCAATATCCTTTTTGTTAAATCTATCCAAATTTAATCGTTCTCTCTCTATTATAGTTTCTGGTTTTATTCTAGTTTTTAAGTATTTAATATATAGGTAGTCAAATAATGCTTTAGCCAGAGTGGCGACATAGATTGGTTCATCATTGTAAAGCAATCTTTTGTATCCGGTATATAATTTGGGCGATATTGAATAATAAAAGAAGCTGAATTTTTTACTGTAGTACTTGCGAGTTGTTTTTGTAGTTATTGAAGTAATGGGAAAAGTGACGTCTGTTAAGACGGCACTGTTCTGTAGGACAAAAGTTCCTGAAACATATGACGGGTAACGTAAAACATTTGCTAAATAATAAAGATAATTCACATCTGTGCTGTGTTCTTTGTCGTATTCCTTAGTGGTGTAAAATCCTTTTTTAAGCTTAATGATAATTCCTTTTTTATGCCAGCGAGTAAGCTGGCAGTAAATTGAATGTTTTTTTAGGCGAGGCAAAAGAGCTTTAAGGTTTGAAGTCCTAAAATAGGGCAACTTATTTAGTTCTGGCAATATTTTTTTCATGTTTTAGAATATCTACGGTTTATGTATATATTGTAGAATACAGAAAAGAAGTTGTCAATACCTAATAGTAATGTATACATATACTTTTGTTATACTTGTTGACATTAGATACCGACAGAACTATTGTGGACTATCTTTAAATTAGCTCGAACTTGTTTTAACAAATGATTTACGCTTGGCTCTGTTTCAATTTGCATACAAAAATCTTTGGACGAAGGTATGCGTCAACTGAAGTGATAAATTTTAGCTCTAATGTTTTTACAATCTTAAATCTTGATTTTGAGATAATTTTTTTAAACATTTCGTGCTCGCTCGTATAAACAACCAATCTACCTTCATAGTTTAATGTTTCTCGGCAATATTCAATAAAACACTGGTAAAGACTTTCTAAGTCTTCATTTTTTGAAATAGACATGCCAAATGGCAAATCAGATGTAATGACATCAAACTTGCCTAGGTTGGGCTTGTCAAAGATATCTTTTTCTTTCAGTTGTATTCTTTTTATCAATCCAGCTTTTTTTATGTTTTGTATAGCTAAAGAAATATGTTTTTTATTATTGTCAAAACCGACCAGTCGTTTTAAATTTTGATAACATTGACCAGCTTCAATAAGCAATGTTGCACTTCCAGAAAAAACATTTAAATAAGAATATGCATTCTCTAATTTGCATAAGGAATTTACCGCATACGCGATTGTTGAATCCATCGCGCCACTCATATTTCTTACCTTATAATCCCTAAAAGACAAAGGTCTTGGCGTAATTTGAACACCAATTTCCCAAGCTCTGTTAGTGGGCTTGATGATATATATTTTCATATCAGCCTCTTCTTTTTCAGTCAACCAGTATGTTCTTTTTATATATTCAGCAATACTACGTATCTCTGGAGAATCTGATCCAGCACAAATTATTCTAAAAGTTTTGAATTTGCTCTTCTTATCTTTGATAATCATGGCAACAAGGCTACCTAGTATCGATTTATGGTTTAAAATATAACGTGGTGTATATCTCGGATTCTGCACTATAATATATGCTCGTAAAACACTTCTTAATTCTGCAATTTGAGCAATGTTTTGTGTAAAATCCAAGTAAACAGAATCTTCTTCTTCCTGAATGATATGGAGATTGGCAAATTGGCTTATTTCTTTTGAGACAACCTCTCTTAAGCCAGTAATAAAATCTAATTTGATTTTTAATTTTAATGTATTCATATTTGAAAAAAATCTCCCCTGAAAAAGTAAAAAGAATGGAAAGGCGGAATAGGACGAGGGTGAAGTGCCTGGTGGAGTGAGGCGACTTCTCAAAACTTGACTTTAAAATATTTGTGGACCTGGGGGGAATCGAACTCCCATCTCTGCAATGCGAATGCAGTATAATGCCATTATACTACAGGCCCAAAAAGTCGGAGGGCCGGGAATTGAACCCGGATTATAGCGTCCCGAACGCTATGTACTGCCATTATACTACTCTCCGATTCTTATGTTACCCAGTATTTCTTTTTAGTCATTTGGTCTCTTTTAATTTCTATCTTTTTTATTTCTTGTTTGGATTGTTTTACTAATTTTTCAAAATCTTTTTCTTTTAGCTTGCTTAATTTTTTAACTTCTTTCTCTAGGTCTTGTTTTTTATTTTTTTTAGGATTATCTAAAACATTACTTAATAATATGTTTAAAATATTACCAATCTTGGGACCGGGTGAAATCTTTAGAATTTTTATTATATCGTTCCCTTTGATTTTTAACATTTTAACCGAAACAGGATCTTGGGAAACCTTTTCTATTATATATCTCAAATGTCTTAGTTTATATGGTTCTGCTTTTGGTACGCCAGAACCAATTCTGTCGCACATTCTTAATTCTAAAAGTTCATTGATATTTTCAGAACCTACTTCTCTAACTAATTTTCTAACAGATGCTTCTCCAACTTCTCCAACATTATAATAAAAAAGATGATATCTTACTAATTTTACTATTTTTTCTACATCTTTTTTGGAGAACCTTAATCTCTGTAATATTTCTTTAGTTATTTTTGCACCTATTACTTCATGATTATAAAAAGTAGAGTCTAACCCGTCTCCTTGTTTTGCTTTCGGTTTTCCAACATCATGCAAAAGAGCAGATACACGAACATATTTTGAAAATTCTTTTTTACAAGCATATTCTAAACTTAAAACATTGTGTTGGTAAATTTGATAAATATGATGTTTGTTTTGGCCAACTCCAAATCCTAGTTCCAATTCAGGAATAATATATTTCAAAAGGCCTAGTTTCCTTAATATTTCTATCCCCTCTGCTCCTCTTCTAGACATTATAATCTTCATTAGTTCGTCTCTTATTCTTTCTTTGGAAATAAAATTTAAAAGATTAGCCTTTTTTTGAATTGTTTTTTTTGTCTTTTCTTCTATCTTCCAAGTTTTATTTGGCTCTAATGTGATAGCAAATCTAACTGCTCTCATTAATCTTAAAGCATCTTCGGACAATCTTTTTTCAGGATCTCCCACTGTTCGGATAATTTTATTCTTTAAATCTTTCTGACCATTAAAAGGATCTATAATTTTTAATCCTAATCCCATGGCCATGGCATTAACTGTAAAATCTCTTCTGGATAAGTCTTGCCTAATAGTTTTAGCCCATTTTATTTTATCGGGATGTCTTTTATCAGTATATTTTTCTTCTGTTCTAAAAGGTGTTATCTCTATCCCCTTTTCTTGTTTTTTCTTTGAACCAGATAATACGGTGACGGTCCCAAAATTATTATTATAAAAATTATTAGGAAAAATCTTCATAGTTTCTTCTGGTTTAGCATTGGTGGCAATATCCCAATCATTTGGGTTTGTTCCTCTTAAAGAATCTCTAACACATCCTCCCACAATGTAAGATTGGAAACCATTCTTTTTAAATTCTTTCATAATAGATTGTACTTGTTTTGGTAATTTCATATTTTATTATTATGCCTTAAAAATTGATTTTTTTCAATTTTTC
>CAZOJF010000002.1:0-28255 GCA_964580085.1 uncultured Candidatus Saccharibacteria bacterium
ATCTTTTGAACAACCGTCCAAGAAAAAGGCTTGATTGGAAAACTCCGTTAGAAGCTTTTAGTGTTGCACTTGTAGGTTGAATTCAGCTTTAACCAATTTGACGAACAAGGATAAATATGGTATGATACATAATATCATAAAATATGGTATGCTAGCTCGTTAACAAAATAAAAGAGGTGATAAATTATGAGAAAATTACTTGATTGGATGTTTTCAGAAGAAATTTTACCTTGTATGATTTTAATAATAATTGTATTATTTATTATTCTGAATTGGCATAATATTTAGAAATAGAAAAAAATAAATTTAATAAAAGGAGGTTAAAGAAATGAGAAAATGGAAAAAACTTTATGAGTTTCCAGATCGACACTGTGCAATATACGATAAGGAAGATTTGATGTTGCAGCAATTGCCGCATTTAATAACGGTAATGCCGAAAAAACGAAAAACAGAAGTTTTCCAATTGTTAGCAAATAGGGAAGTAAAGGAAGGAAATGAAAAACTTTTTAAATGGTTACTAAATAAAGCATGGAGAAAGGAGGAATTAATAATACCATGATCGACCAAGAAAAAAAGGGATTATTTAAAAATGAGGTAGAATTAAAAGAAATAGACAAATCAATATTTTTCAAGGATTTTAAGTGGGAAGAACCAATTATTCACATCACAAGGTCTATGGAAAAGTTAGAAAATGCAAACATAAATTACGCAATAGAAACAAATTGCAAGGATAAATGCCAAGTAATTTATATAGACCATAAGGATAAGCTCATAGCGATTGACGCATTAGAAGAATAATTTAAAAAAGACCGGAGTTAGTTAATTAATTTCGGTCTTTTCATTTATTTTAGATTATTATTGACAAGGGTTTTTAATTTAGCTATTCTAGAGATAGAAACTTACCAATTGGTAAGTTAAATATAATGATATCAAAATCAAAACAACGTGTCTTGGACACTGCTTCCAAACTTTTTTCGGAGTTTGGTTTTTTAGGCGTTTCCATGGAAGATATTGCCAAACACTTAAATATCACTAAAGCCGGATTGTATTATCATTTTAAAAGTAAAAAAGACCTTTTTTTACAAGTTCTTGAAAAAGCAAATCAGAATTTAATCAAGACTTTTGATAAACAGCCTCAAGAATTTTCTCAATTAATAAAAAGTTATATTCGTTTTAGTCTAAAGGAAAAAAATCTTATTCGAGTAATTACTCTTAAAGGTTCTGATATTGATCCGGCAATTATAGATTATATTGTTAAATTAAGGAAACAAATAAATAAAAAGTTTCAAACTTGTTTAAAAAAGATTTTTAACAAGAAACAGAGTAGGGAACATAATTTGCAATTTATTTCTTGTTCTATTCTAGGGATAATGGATAGATTGATAGTTGAATCAACCTTGTTTAGAAAAAGATTAAATGTAAAAAAAGAGACTTCTCAAATTTTAAAGTTGATTAAACCAATTTTAAAGGTCGAATTATAATAATTAATTTATTAAAAATAAAAATATGGTTATAACACCAATAATATTAGTAGTTGTTATTTTGGTCGGTGCTTATCTTTTATGGGCTCAAAAGAATAACAAATGGCCATTCTAGTTTTTCCACGTTCTAATTTTAGTTTATCAAAATAATTCAAGATTAAATTCTTGGGGTATTTATATTATTTAGGGGTTGACAGACATATAGTTATGGGTATATACTTAAAACATAAAAGTCGATAATTTACAAATAATAATATATAATAAATATATGCCTAGAGGAGATGGAACTGGTCCTATGGGTCTTGGACCAATGACTGGGAGAGGAACAGGTTATTGCGCTGGTTATTCCTATCCTGGATTTATAAACCCTGGTTTTAGAAGAGGATATTCTGGATGGGGAAGAGGACGAGGTTGGAGAAACTGGTATCAAACTACTAGAATCCCAAACCAAGAAAGAGCAACTTATGGATTACCATTTTCTGAACAACCTGATCAAAAAGAAGAAAAAGAAATGTTAGACAAAGAGTTAGAATCTTTAAAAGAAGAAATAATTCTTATTAAAAAACGACTCCAAGATCTTAAAGGTCAAAAAAAATAAAATAATTATAATAATATGCCAAATTTAAACGGTACTGGCCCTACTGGTCAGGGTCCAGGTACAGGTAGAGGGCTAGGTCAAGGAGGTGGACGAGGACGTCAGCCAAATGGTTTTGGTTTGGGTCCATCAGGTTTTTGTGTTTGTACAAATCCTAATTGTAATAATAAAGTTCCTCATCAGAGAGGAGTGCCTTGCTATGATCTAAAATGTGAAAAATGCGGTTCTCCTATGGCAAGAGAAAGCTAAAATAATTAAATTTATGAAAATTTGTATTAGTTCTTTGGGTCCAGACTTGGACTCTTTAATAGATCCTCGATTTGGCCGAGCCCAGTATTTTCTTTTCTTGGATGAAAAGGGGAATTTAGATGAAGTCACATCAAACCCTGGAATATTAGCTCGAGGAGGAGCCGGTATTACAGCAGCTCAAAAAATTGCTAATAGAAAGATTGATATTTTAATTACTGGAAATGTTGGTCCGAATGCTGTTGGGGTTTTGGGAACGACAAAAATAGAAATATTTTTATGTCCTGCAAACATAAAAGTAAAAGACGCATTTTCTATGTGGAAAGACAATAAATTAACTAAAGTCAAAGAATCTTCTGTTCCTGGCCATTTTGGAATGGGACAGGGAATGGGCCGTGGTCGTGGATTAAGAGGCCCTAGAAATTAATTATGAACCCCCAATCTATTTCAATAATTAGTACCTTTGTAAATATGGGCCTAGGAGCTTCTAAGCTGTTTTTTGGTACTTTAATTGGAAGTGTTGCTTTAGTTGCTGATGGAGTACATTCTAGCTTAGATGTTATTTCCTCATTTGTTACCTTTCTAGGGTTAAAAACAGCTAAAAAACCTCTTGATAAAACTCATCCTTATGGTTATTTAAAAGCAGAAAGTTTAGCTGGCTTTTTTGTAATGATACTCTTAGCAATTACTGGTATTTGGATTTTGTATGAAGCTATCCAAAGATTTTTTGGAGAAGAATTAGTAATTTTCTCTTCCTCTGCAATATTAGTAGTAATTGCCTCAATTTTAATAACCGAATCACTGGCCAGGTTAAAGTTTAAATATGGAAGAAAATTTGAAAGCTTGGCTTTGGTTGCTGATGCTGAACATTCCAGAGCAGATGCTTTATCATCTATTGGGGTTTTAGCTGGTCTTTTCTTAATAAAATATTTTAGTTTAGCAGATGCCATAATTGCTATAGGAATTGGGTTATATATTATTTTCGAAGCATTTCAAATAGGCAGAGAAATTAGTGACTCTTTATTGGACGTTGCTAATAAAAATGTAGAAGAGAATATTAAAAAAATATGCGAATCACATAATATAGAAATATCTGATATTAAAACTAGAAAAATTGGGAACTCTAATTTTGCGGAAATTAAAATTAAATTAGCAGCAAAATTAAAAGTAGAAAATGTGGAAAAGATTACCAAAACTTTAGAAGAAAGATTATTAAAAAACATTAAAGAATTAAAATATGTTGTTATTTCTATTGAGGCTTACCAAGTAAAACAAAGTATTATTTTACCAAAGATTGGTAAAGAAATGTGCGATTCTCAAGGCTTTGAGAAAACTGGGCCAGAAAAAATAGGATATAGATTGGTTATTCCCCTTAAAAATGGAGAAATTAGTGATAAATTTGGAACAGAAGAGTATTTGGTAATAGATAAAAAAGATAGTAATATTTTATTTAAAAAAATAATTAAAAATCCCTATTCGGAAAAAGGTTCGCCTCACGGAGCAAGATTTGTAAAAGCCATCAGAGCTGACAAGGTTTTAACCCGTATAATTGGAGAAAATGCTAAACAGAATTTAGAAAATTTTGATATTCAAGTTGAAATTATTTCTCCTGAAAAAAATATTGAGCAAATAATATAATTATGAAAAAAATTGCTATTACTGGAGGCAAAGGAGGAACAGGAAAATCAACAGTCGCTATTTTGTTGGCTGCTGATTTAATTAAAAAAGGGAAAAAAGTAATTCTTTGTGATTGCGATGTTGAGTGTCCAAATGATTATTTATTATTAGGTCAAAAATTAGAAAAAAAAGTTGAAAAAATATATGCTGAATTTCCAAAACTGATTAAAGAAAAATGTAGAAAATGTGGAATGTGTTCTAAGTCTTGTCCAGACAATGCTATTTTTCAAGCACCAAATCAATATCCAATTTTTATTAAAGATTTATGTTCTGGCTGTGGAGTTTGTTGGAATGTATGCCCATTTGGAGCAATTGAAAGAAAAAAAGAAAAAGTAGGAGAAATATATTTTAATAAAATTAAAAATCTAAATCTAATTACAGGAGTGGCAAAACCAGGGCTAGAAGAAACAGGACCAGTTGTAACTAGTTTAAAAGAATATGCTTTGAAACTAGCTGAGAAAATCAAGGCAGACATAATTTTATTTGACACAGCAGCTGGTACTCATTGTCCTGTTATTTCAGCTCTTTTAAATTGTGATATGGCTTATTGTGTAACTGAGCCAACTCCGATGGGAGCGTATGATTTAAAATTGATTTTAGATTTATGTAAAAGATTAAAAGTAAAAACTGAGATAATTATAAATCAGGCAGACCTAGGAGATAAAAAAATAATCTATAAAATAGCTAAAAAGTATAAAATTAGAAAAGAAATTCCTTATTCTAAAAAAATTGTTGAAGCTTATTCTAAAGGAGAATTATTACATTTAAAATAAAAGCATGAGCAAAGATAAGGACAACAAATTAAAAGAGATTAAAGACGAAGTTTTAAAATGTAAAAAGTGTTCCTTATATAAAAATAGAAATTATCCTGTAATAGGGCAGGGAAGTCATGATGCTGAAATAATGTTTATAGGCGAAGCACCTGGAGCACAAGAAGATAAAACTGGTCATCCTTTTTGTGGTAGAGCCGGAACAATTTTAGATGAATTATTAAATTCAGTGTCAATTAAAAGACAAGATATTTATATTTGTAATATATTAAAATGTAGACCACCTAGCAATAGAGACCCAGAAATAAAAGAAATTGAATCTTGTACTCCTTATCTGGAAAGACAAATTAAGATTATTAAACCAAAGATTATTTGTAGTTTAGGGAGATATTCAATGGAATTTCTAATGAAAAGATTTGGTTTAGAAAATAAGATAGAACTAATTAGTAAAATTCACGGTAATTTATTTGAAATTAAAATCGGATCCGAAAAATTAAAATTCGTAGCTTTTTACCATCCTGCTGTAGCAATCTATAACCCAAATATGAAAGAAATTTTAAAAAAAGATTTTCAAATTTTAAAAACATTAAATAATAAATAATATGGAAAGAGAAAAAACATTAGCTTTATTAAAGCAAAATTTAAAAAACAATAATTTAATTAAACATTCTTTAGCAGTTGAAGCTAGCATGAAAGAACTGGCTAAATATTTTAAAGAAGACGAAGAAAAATGGCAGACTTGCGGACTTTTGCATGACATTGATTATGAGAAAATAAAAGGAAATATAGAATTACATTCAAAAATAGGAAGTGAAATGTTAAAAGATTTAGGTTTTGAGGAAGATATCTGCCAAGCTGTTTTAACTCACAATGAAGCCCATGGCATTAAACCAGAAACATTAATGGCCAAAGCCTTGTATTGTGTTGATCCTTTAACTGGATTAATTGTAGCATCTACTTTGGTTTCTCCATCAAAAAAAATAAAAGAATTAAAAGTAGAGAATGTTTTAAAGCGATTTAAGGAAAAAGCTTTCGCTAGGGGAGCTAACAGAGAAATAATTGCAAAATCTCAAGAACTTTTAGATTTATCTTTAGAAGAATTCGTGAAGATTGTTTTATCAGCAATGCAAAATATTAATGAAGAATTAGGATTATAAAATGATTAAAAAGAGAAAAATTAAATTAGCTATAGCTTCTGGGAAAGGTGGCGTAGGCAAGAGTATGCTTAGTTCGTCGTTGGCAATGCTTTTTACAAAAAAATTTAAGACAACAGCAGTTGACTGTGATGTCGATGCCCCTAATTTAGCAATCTGGTTAAATGAAACAGATAAAAAATTCAAATCTTATAAAATTTCTACTTCTTCAAAACCATATATAGATTATAAAAAATGTAACGGTTGTGGTATATGCGCTAAAAAATGTCGTTACAAAGCAATAAAAATGGTTAAAAATAAACCTGTATTAAATCCGTTTCTTTGCGAGGGTTGCGGACTCTGCAAAATAGTTTGTCCTCAAAAAGCAATTAAGTTAAAACCTGTTAATAATGGCGAGATAAAAATTAAAAAAACAAAATATAATTTCCCTTTGGTTTCTGGAGCTCTTTCTCCAGGAGAAACAGGTTCAGGTAAAATAGTATCAGCAGTCAAAAAAGAAGCAGATAAATTTGATTATGATATCCAAATTATTGATTCTTCTCCTGGTACGGGTTGTCCTGTTATGGCCGCTTTACAGGATGTGAATTTTGTTGTTTTAGTGACCGAACCAACTCCATCTGGATTTTCCGATTTGAAAAGAGTTTTACAAGTAGTAAATCATTTTAAAACCCCCTGGGGATTAGTCATAAATAAATGGGATATTAATATTAATTTATTCAATAAAATTAAAAAGTATGCGGGAAAAAGATTTTTAGGTAAGATTTCTTACGACAAACAAATTTTCAAAGCAGTTTCTAACTTAACTCCAATTTTAGAAACTAAATTAAATGCTAAATTTGAAATTGAAAATATCTTTAAAAAATTAAACAAAATTTTATGTCCAGACCGATAAAACCAAGAAGACTTTCTTTTGACCCCAATGTAACTTATTTCAAACCAAGAGCTGTGCCTCTTTCAACTTTAGAAGAGATAGATTTAGGTACGGACGAATTAGAAACAGTTCGGCTTTGTGATTTAGAAAATTTAGATCAAGTAAAAGCAGCTCAAAAAATGAAAATCTCCCAAAGTACATTGGGGAGAATATTATGTTCCGCTAGAAAAAAAATTGCTCAAGCTTTAATACAAGGTAAAGCAATTAAAATTATAAAATAAATTATTTAACAATTTTCCATTTTATTTCTGTTTCTTGAGCTCCAAATTCTAACCATTCTCCATCTTTTGAGATTACATACCATTTTCTACGAGTTTGAGACCAAACCATTGGTTGATTATCATAAAATGGTTTTTTAATTATTTCTTTTGGTTTTAATTCATCAAGTTCTAACCATTTTTTAAAAACTGTTTCAATAGCATAATCTAAATTTCTAGACTTAGCCCATTTAGCTACTTTATCAATAGCTTTTTGGGCTGATCCTACAGACCCAGCTAATTCTAAAAGTTGCTTAGCCGGCCTAGTAAATCTTGAATAAATTATTTTCTTCTTTTTAGCATCATTTTTAATCTTTTTTAAACTCAATCCTTTGCTAAAAAAATAATGATTAACTATTTGTTGTATCTCTGTTTCTTTTTTTTCTTTAGTTTTCTTTGTTTTTTTCTTAACTTTATTCATATTTTTTTATTCTAAACTTATAGATAATTAGTTCTTCTTCTAAGGAATTAATTCCTCCTTTCTGGCAAGTAATTGAAATCTGTTTTTCTATTGTGTCTATGCCCTCTAAGTCGGGGAGCAGGAGAGCGGATTTTGGAGGATAATTAAGTGTTTTAATAATAATACCATATTCTTTAGGATCTAGCTCTTTTTTGTTTTTAATCAGCTCTGGTTTTTCCAAAATAGAGACCGTATAAGAAAGAAATGGTAATTCCTGTTTTTGGATAGGACCAAAACGATAATCTTCCACAGCAGCAGAGATAGCACTTTGGATCACTTCTTCAATAATATTATCTCTTGTTGGGAGATATGTCCCAATACATCCTCTTAAATCTTGGTTTTTTTCAATTGTTATAAAAACTCCAGCTTTTCTTTCGGAAAATTCTTTTATCAAATTATCTTCTGCTTTAATTATCTTTCCTGTGTTTATGTATGTCTCTACTGCTTTTTGAGCTAAAGCAACTAAGGTGTGCATAAATTAATGATTAAAAATTAATATGTCAGCAACTAAATATCCAACTCCAAATGGTTTTTCATAAGACAAAACTCTTATTTTCCAATCTAATTTTGCCGTTTCTAAAATACCTAGAATAAAGCAAAATGAACGAAGACCACACTCGCTAGCCTGGGGAAACATTTTATCTAACTTTAATATGTTTTTTATATCTCTTTTTTCTAAATATTTTAGTAGTGCTTTATCAAATTTTGGTCCATCAGAATTAAATCCATAGGGCCCATCTTTTTTGAGACAATGCGATAAATCTCCGGAAGCAATTAAAGCATAATCTTTGTCTTCTTCTAAATAAAATTCTTGGCCTTGTTTAAAATAATATTCTGGATTTTCAGAACCGGTTAAATAAGTTTTAATTTCTCCTTTAAAGTTTTTGGCTAAAAAATATAAGGGGACATTAAAGCCCCAATCAGGATGAGGAGAGGAAATAATAATCGAATTTGGATTAATTTTTTTAAATTTTTTATTTAAATAATTTAAACTTTTTATGGTATTTTTCAACTTTAAAGCAGATTCATCTGATCCAATAGATGGCAATAATATGGGAGGATGAGGACAAATTGAAACAAATTTAATCATATATTACCTGTATAAATATGTTTTAAGCCGACTTTTTCTCCAATCTGTTTAGCTTTTTCTAAGGTCTTAATCGGAGTATCTGGAAGATTTTGTAGTTTCCAAGAAATAGAACTAAAGAATCTATCTATGTGCCAAGGTGTTTCTTGACCTAACTCGTCTTTTATAAAACTAGCGATTTCTCTAAATATTTTTTCTTTATCATTTAAGGTGGGTATTACTAAAGTAGTAATTTCTGTCCAGATTCTTTTCTTTTTTAACCTTTTTAATGTATCCAAGACCGGTTTTAATCTTCCTCCACAATATTTAATATAAAAACTATCTTCCGAACTCTTTATGTCTATATTAACAGCATCTAGATAAGGATAAATTAGATTAAACAATTCTTTTGACCAAAATCCATTGCTCACCCAAACATTTTTTAATCCTTTTTTCCTAGCCAGTTTCATTACGTCTAAGGAATATTCTGAAAATATTGCTGGTTCGGTATAGGTGTAAGAAATACTTGGCAGATTGTTTTCCAGAGCAATTGATACTATTTTTTTAGGACTTAAATCTTTGCCAAAAATCTGATTATTTTTTGGGAAAACTTGTGAAATATTATAATTTTGGCAATTAAGACATTGGAAATTACATCCAACTGTAGAAAAAGATAAAGAATATGTTTCAGGTAAAAAATGAAATAAAGGCTTTTTCTCAATAGGATCAATACTTAAAGCGGCTACTTTCCCATAAACTAAAGAATAAAGTTTGCCATTTTTATTTTCCTTTACATTACATTTACCTCTTTGGCCATTTTCAATAATACAGTAATGAGCACAATTTTGGCATTGGACCTTCTTATCTTTCAATTTTTTATAAAGATAAACCTCTTTCATATTTTTATTTTATCACTATCAAGGAAAAAAAGAAGGCACTCTTATTTTTTATCAAATAACAAGTGCCTATTCTAATAGTTCTCTTAATTGAGGATTACTCCATTTTAACTTTCTTAAAGCTATATCTTGAATCTGTCGAACTCTTTCTCCTGAAAGATCTATAATCTTCCCAATTTTTCTTAGTGTATATTTTCTCCTATTTTCTAACCCAAATCGCATAATCAAAATTTTTCTCTCTCTAGGGGTTAAAGAAAATAAAGCTTCAATCAATTGTTTTTTCAAATCTTCTTTTTTTAGTCTTGCTATTGGGTCAATCGTTCTTTCATCTACTATAGTATTAATCAAAGAATTGTCTCCATCTTTTACAGAAAATGGCGCCTCCAAAGAAAGTGGAGATTTTCTAATTTTTTCTAAGTAATTAGCCTCTGTTGCATCAATATCCATTCTTATCGCAATTTCTTGAACTGAAGGAAAACGTCCTAACTTTTGATAAAGTTCTCTCTTTGTCTGTTGATATTCACCAATTATCTCTCTTTTATAAATAGGAATAAAGATCGTGCTTGACTGATTATGAATGGTCCTTCTCATAGCCTGATCTATCCAGGGTATGGCGTATGTGGAAAACCTATACCCCTTTCTCCATTTAAATTTCTCTACTGCTCTCATTAGCCCTAAGGCTCCTGCTTGGTAAATATCTTCATCTTCCAAGCCAGAAATTGAAGATAATCTTTTTATCCTCTTCATCCAAAAATCAATTAATCCTTTATTCTTTTTTACAATTTCATTTTTTATTTCTTGTTTATTCTCGGGATATCTTTCCATTCTCTGAAATAACTTTTTCTGTTCTCCCGGTGAAATGGAAGGAAGAACATCATCATAGTCATTTTGTAATCTTAAATTTGCTTTTTGTAAAAGAGCTTTTGACATTTGATTCACCTCCTTTTTAAAAAAATAAAAATCAAATGTTTTATGTTTGTTCAAGATATAACATTATTATAGAAAATTGTAAAGTTCTGAATCTTTTGTTATTATTAATTTATATGAAACATAGAATTTTTGTGGCTATTAATTTACCAGAAAAGGTTAAGAAGACTCTTCTTAATTATCAAACAAAATTGCCTAATTTTCCTATAAAATGGACCAAAAAAGAAAATATGCATATTACTCTAGTTTTCATTGGCCTGGTTAAAGATGAAAACATTCCCAAGATTTGTGAAGCTGTAAAAAGGGCCTGCGCTCAGTATAAATCTTTTAAAATCAATCTAAATGAAATTTCCTATGGCCCTCCTCAAAAACTACCTCCTCGTATGATTTGGGCTAGGGGAGAGCAATCAGATGAATTGGTTAACCTAAAGACTGGCTTAGAAAAATATTTAATAGAATCTGAAGTTGGTTTTATAGAAGATAATAAAAAGTTCCATACCCATGTTACCTTGGGGAGAATTAGGACCTGGGAATGGAAAAGAATTGAACCAGAAGAAAGGCCAGAGATAGTAGAAGAAACAGATTTAGATTTTGAAGTAAATTCAATAGAAGTTATGGAAAGCACTCTTAAAAGAACAGGGGCAGAATATGATCAATTACTATCAGTTAAACTTAGTTAATATGAATATTCATTTCATCGGCATAGGCGGAATTGGTGTTTCGGCATTAGCCCAATATTATTTATCAAACGGCCATAAAGTTAGTGGCTCTGATTTAGTTTCTTCAGAAATGACTGAGTTGTTAAAAAACAAAGGTATAAAAATTATTATAGGGAAACATAAAATAAAAAACTTATCTAAAAATACTAATCTTGTAATTTATAGCCCCGCTGTCCCCGAAGATAATCCGGAATTAAAAATCGCTCAGAAAAATAAAATTAAGTGTCAAAGTTATCCTGAAGCTCTAGGAGATTTAACTAAAAAGTATTTTACAATTGCTATTTCGGGAACCCACGGGAAAAGTACAACTACAGCAATGACTGCTTTAACTTTGATAAAAGCTGGTCTAGATCCTACGGTGATTCTAGGAACAAAATTAAAAGAATTTAAGAATTCTAATTTTAGAAAAGGAAAAAGTAAATATTTAATTATAGAGGCAGATGAATGGAAAGCATCTTTTTTAAATTATTTTCCACAAATTATTGCCCTAACAAATATTGAAAGAGAACATCTTGATTATTACAAAAACATAAAGCATATTTTAAAAACTTATCAAGAATATATTAACCATTTATCAAAAAAAGGAATTTTAATAATAAATGGAAAAGATAAGAATATTAAAAGATTAATTTCCAATTCTAAACATTTTTCAATTCTTGATTTTCGATCTTTGAAATCAAAAGATATTAAAAAACTGAAAACAATTCTTAATGTCCCAGGAGAATATAATGTTTTAAACGCTTCAATTGCTCTGAGTATAGCTCGTATCTTAAAAGTTCCAGATAAAGTTTCTTATCAGGCATTATCAATATATAAAGGTGCTTGGCGTCGATTTGAAGAATATAAATTAAAGGTTGGAGATTTTAAATTGAAAATTATATCTGACTATGCTCACCATCCAACAGAAATTAAGGTAACCTTAAAAGCTCTCCGAGAAAAATTTCCCCAGAAAGAAATTTGGTGTGTTTTCCAGCCTCATCAATATCAAAGAACATTTTATTTATTTAAAGATTTCATTAAAACATTTAGACAAGCTATAAATAAGTTAAAAATTAATAAAGTTATTATTACTGATATATATGACGTTGCCGGGAGAGAAAAAAAGGGATTAAAAAATAAAATTAATTCTGAAAAGTTAATAAAAGAAATTAATAGTCCTTCCGCAATTTATTTGCCCAAAAATAAAATAAAAAAATATCTAAAAAAGAACGCAAAAGGCCAAGAAGTAATAATTATAATGGGAGCGGGAGATATTTATAAAGTTCTTGACAATTGACTTTTAAAAAGTAAACATTTAAAATAGATTAAAGGTTAAATTAAGTAATATAGTAATATATTTTTTAAAAATATATTCTAAAAAATTATGGAAACTTTAATGCTAGTATTTTGGGTAGTGGCAATCGCCGCCGTAATTGGTTTGATTTTTTGGTTTGCAAAATTTAAGGAGAAAAAAACAGCAGAGAAAGAAATTTTTTCTGCTCCACTAGATACACCAGAACAACCAAAAGTTCAACCGGAAATGCCAAAACCGGATGAAGAAGTAGAAGAGGAAGAAACAGCAGAAGAGCGCAAAGAAGAATAAATAATTTCTTATTATAAAAAAACCGCGGATTAATTTACGCGGTTTTTATTTTAAGCCAGATAAAGGTTGTTTTTAAACAAAAAATCAATTAGAATAGAATAATTAAGTTCATAAATATGGCTATAAATACTGATTCTAAAAAAATAAAAGAGATACTAGAAAGGGGAGTAGAACAAGTTATTAATAAAGATAATTTATTAAAAAAACTTAGGTCTGGGGAAAAACTAAGAATTAAACATGGAGTTGATCCTACGGGTCCTAAAATGCATATTGGGAGAGCTATTCAACTTTGGAAGCTTAAAGCATTTCAAGATTTAGGACATCAAGTTGTTTTTATTATTGGTGATTTTACGGGAAGAATCGGAGACGCATCTGACAAACAAGCTATAAGAAAACCATTAACCGAAAAAGAAATTCAAAAAAACTTAAAGGATTATAAAAAACAGATAGGAAAAATTTTAGACATGAAGAAGGTTGAATTTCATTATAATTCAGAATGGTCAAAGAAATTAAAACTACAAGATTTTCTTTCTATATCTATGAATTTTACAGCCCAACAAATGATTCAACGTAGAAATTTTAAAGAAAGATGGGACAATGCTAAGCCAATTGGGCTACACGAATTAGCTTATCCCATACTTCAAGGATATGATTCTGTAATGATAAAAGCCGATGTTGAAATAGGTGGATATGATCAATTGTTTAATCTAAAAACTGGACGAGACATGCAAAGATTATTTAAACAAGAGCCTCAAGATATTATGGTTTCCAAAATGTTATATGGTTTAGACAATAGGAAAATGTCAACTAGTTGGGGGAATGTAATAAATATACTAGATAGCGCAGAAGATATGTATGGGAAAATTATGTCAATGAAAGATGAATTAATACCACATTATTTTGAATTAACTACTCAACTTTCTTTAGGGGAGATAAAAAAAATAGAAAGAGCATTAAAGAAAAAAGAAATGAATCCTAGGGATGCTAAGAATATTTTAGCTAAAGAAATTATTAGTATTTACCATAATAAAAAAGCAGGAGAGATTGCGGAAAAGAAGTTTAATCGTGTTTTTAAAGAAAATAAAATACCTTTAAAAGTTCCTTATTTCAAAACTTCTAAAAAATCTTTACCAATTCTTGATTTACTTGTGAAAACAAAACTATCTTCTTCTAAAAAAGAAGCTAAAAGATTAATAATACAAGGCGGAGTAAGTATAGAAAATAAACTGGTTAAAGACTGGCAAAAAAATATTGAATTAAAAAACAATATTGTATTAAAAGTAGGAAAAAGAAAATTTATGAAAATAATCAAATAATTTATGAAAAGAATTTTTATAAATGAAACTATAAAACATATTGATGAAAAAGTTAGATTGTGTGGTTGGGTAGATTCTCGCCGAGATCATGGCCAAATCATTTTTATTGATTTAAGAGACAAAACTGGATTAGCTCAAATAGTGTTTACTAACGAGCTAGATAAAAAAATATATAAACTTTCCGAGACCTTAAGGCCCGAATGGGTTATAGAAGTAATCGGGACTATCAAGCAAAGACCAGAAAAAATGAAAAACGAAAAGATTGAAACAGGGGGGATAGAGATAAAAGCTGAAAAACTTAATATTTATAACAAGGCTGAAACATTGCCTTTCTCTGTCCAGACTGATGGATATGAAGTAAATGAAGAAAAAAGATTAAAGTACCGCTATTTAGATTTAAGAAGAAAAAGACTTCAAAAAAACTTAAGAATGCGCCAAGAAGTTATTTACTTTATGAGAACTTATCTTAAGAAAAAAGGGTTTGTGGAAGTAGAAACACCTCTTTTAACCAAATCTACGCCCGAAGGAGCTCGGGATTTTCTAGTCCCAGCAAGATTACAACCTGGAAAATTTTATGCTTTACCCCAGTCTCCTCAACAATATAAACAACTTTTAATGGTAGCTGGCTTAGAAAGATATTTTCAAATTGCCAGATGTCTTCGAGATGAAGATCCTAGATCCGATAGACAAGCAGAACACACCCAACTAGATATTGAAATGTCTTTTATAGAGACAGAAGACATATTAAATCTTATTGAGACACTTTATATTGAGACATGCCAAATACTATTTCCAGAGAAAAAAATTAAAGAAATCCCTTTTCCCAGAATGACATACCAAGAAGCAGCTAAAAAATATAATACTGATAAGCCAGACTTAAGAAAAAATAAAAAAGATAATAATGAACTTGCTTTTTGTTTTGTCACTGATTTTCCTATGTTTGAATGGCACGAAGGAGATAAAAGATGGGGAGCAATGCATCATCCATTTACAATGCCTCAATCTGAAAATATAGAAGAAATTAAAAAACATCCTGAAAAGATATTAGCTCATCAATATGACCTTGCCTTAAACGGATTTGAAATTGCCGGAGGTAGTATAAGAAGCACCAATCTTGAAGTTTTGACTGCTGTATTTGAAGTTTTAGGACATACATCTGCAGAAACTAAAGAACAATTTAAAAATTACTTTGAAGCATTCAAATATGGAGTTCCTCCTCATGGGGGCATAGCTTCGGGCCTTGATAGATTTTTATCAATACTCTTGAATGAACCAAATATTAGAGAAGTTATTGCTTTCCCAAAAACCGGAGATAATAGGGGATTGATGATGGACGTTCCTTCAAAGGTCTCTGAAAAACAATTAAAGGAATTACATATTAAAACGATTAAAGATGATTCCCAAAAATAAAATGTCTAAAAATATCAAATTATTATTAGTTTCTATTATCCTTAGTATGTTTTTTGGATTCGGAATTAATATTTTTGAAAAAAATGCTGAAGACTTTTTTTATACAATGCAGTTAGAAAAAACTCCAATTCTATATGCCGATATATCTTTTTCTTCTCTTTTAGAAAAACACTTAAATGAATACGAAAAAACTCATACCTTAGATATTTCAGCTAAATCTGCAATTTCAATTTTTGTTGATCCCCAAGGGAAAAATAATGTTGTCTTTAAGAAAAATGAGAATCAGAAACTTCCTATTGCTAGTTTAACAAAATTAATGACTGCTTTGGTTGTGTCTGATATATACCAAATATCTGATACAATAAAAATATCAAAACAAGCCATAGAACAAGAGGGGAATGAAGTAGAATTAAAAGTTGGAGAGAAGTTATCAATAAATGAACTTTTACATATAATGTTGATTGAATCAAGTAATGATGCTGCTTATGCCCTAGCAACTCCAGATTTTAAAACGCAAAAAATGCCTGAAAAAAGTTTTGTTGACCTAATGAATCTTTATACTTATTATACCCTAGGACTAAGCCTGGAAAACACTCATTTTATAAATTCTACTGGGCTAGATCCTGAAAAACCTTTTGAAGATATAAACCATTCTACTGTAAAAGATTTAGCAAAATTAGCTCAATATCTACTTCAGAATAAACCAGGAATCATAGATATTATTTCTCAAAAAGAGAATACATCTTTTCATTATATGCTGGAAAATACAAATAAACTTTTGGGGGGAGTTGACGGGATAATCGGAGGGAAAACAGGATATACGGACGAAGCCGGTGAATGTTTGATATTAATTCTTAAAGGACCAGATAAAAATAGTTATTTTATAAATATAATCCTGGGTTCAAATGATAGATTTGGAGAAATGGAAAAGATAATAAATTGGGACAAACAAATTTTTTAATATATGTTTTCTATCGATGTAATTAAAATTTTATTTCTTTTTACTTTTTCTTCCTTTTTAGCAATACTCTGGACACCTATTTTAACTCATTTTCTTTATAAATATAAACTTTGGAAAAAAGAAGCTAGAAAAAAAGCAATAGATGGAAAATCAGCATCTGTTTTTTATGCTCTTCATAAAGAAAAAGAAGTGGGAACTCCTAGGTTAGGAGGACTTTTAATTTGGATTACCGTTGTTTTTGTAATTTTACTTTTTGCAATTCTGGCTAAAGTTTTTGATAATTCTTTATTGGAAAAGTTTAATTTTCTGTCAAGAAGCCAAACCTATCTTCCGTTGGGAATATTAATAGCAGCATCTTTATTGGGACTTGGAGACGATATACTCCAGGTTTTTGGTAAAGGAAAATATATAGGAGGTGGGATGAAATTTTCTAGACGACTTTTTCTTATGATTATAATAGCTGGAATTGGTGCCTGGTGGTTTTATTCTAAATTAGGATGGACAACTATTTTTATCCCTCCAATTGGAGATATTAATATAGGCTTTTTCTATGTACCTCTTTTTATCATGACCACTCTCGGATGTTGGGCTGGGGGAGTAATAGACGGGATTGATGGTTTAGCCGGCGGAACCCTAGCTGCTATTTTTTCTGCTTTCTCGATTATTGCTTTTTCCCAAGGCCAAATAGATTTAGCTACTTTTTGTGCTGTTTTAGTAGGAACAATTTTAGCCTTTCTCTGGTTTAATATCCCTCCTGCCAGATTTTACATGGGAGAAAGCGGAATGATGGGATTAACAGCAACATTAGCCGCAGTTGCTTTTTTAACTAATTCTGTGTTTGTTTTGCCAATTATCGCTGGACTATTAGTAATTGAAGCAGGATCAGTAATTTTACAATTATTATCAAAAAAATTTCGTCATAAAAAGATATTTATTTGTTCACCTATTCACCATCATCTAGAAGCTATAGGATGGAGCCGACCTAAGATTACTATGAGATTCTGGATTTTAGGTATGATAATGGCAATTATTGGAGTAATTATTAAATTATTGTCTTGACAAATGTTTTTACAAAATTTAAAAAATAAATTAGAGAATAAAAAAATATTAATTCTTGGTTTTGGCGAAGAAGGAATAGATAATTATTTAGCTCTCAGAAAATTATTCCCTAAAAAAAATTTAGCTATTGCGGACAAATTAGAATTTAAAAATTTTGACAAAAAAATACAACAAATCATTAAAAAAGATAAAAATTTAAAACTTTATTTTAATAAAAATTACCTCGATTCTCTTAAAAACTACGAACTAATAATTAAAACACCTGGTATTAACATAAGGGAGATAAAGCCATTTCTAAGAAAAAAAATAACTTCTCAAACAAAGATCTTTTTTGAATACTGCCCAGGTAAAATTATTGGCGTAACCGGAACAAAGGGAAAAGGAACAACCTGTTCTTTAATCTATGAGATATTAAAAAAAGCTAAGATTAATGCTCATTTAATAGGAAATATAGGTCAGCCTGTCTTCCAAAAATTATTAAAAGCAAAAACAAATGATATTTTTGTTTACGAGCTTTCTTCTCATCAACTGCAAGGCCTTAAAAAATCTCCTCATATTGCTGTATTTTTAAATCTTTATCCAGACCATCTAGATTATTACCAGAATCTTAAAGAATATTACAAGGCAAAAGAAAGTATTTTTAAATATCAGACAAAAAAGGATTATCTTATTTTTAATTCTAAGCAAAAAATATTAAGAGATATTGTCAAAAAATCAAAAGCAAAAAAAATTCCTATTAAAAACATTCTCTCTTGGAAAGATATTCCTAAAAACTTGAATTTGTTCGATTTAGAAGCATCTATCTTGGTTGCTAAAATTCTAAAAATCTCTGAAAAAGATATTAGACAAGCTATAAAATCCTTCAAACCTTTAAATCATCGATTAGAGTTTGTGGGAAAATATAAAGGCATAGAATTCTATAATGATTCTTTCGCCACTATTCCGGAATCAACTATTTTGGCTATAAATACTTTAAAGAATGTTAAAACTTTAATGTTAGGAGGATCAAGAAAAGGAAAAATTGATTTTACTAATTTAGCCAAAGAAATCTTAAAAAATAACATAGAAAATATTATTCTTTTTCCCTCAACTGGCCAAGAAATATGGCAATTTATTTGTTTTAAAAAAAGGGGGAAATTACCCCAGCATTTTTTTGTTAGCAATATGAATCAAGCCGTAAATACAGCTTATAAATATACCAAAAAGGGGAATATCTGTTTACTTTCACCGGCTTGTGCCAGTTTTAGTATTTTTAAAAATTACAAAGAAAGAGGAAATCTTTTCAAAAAATACGTAAAAATCTATGGTAAAAAACCCTAATATTAATTATACCTTGCTGGGTATTGTTGGAGCATTGATACTTCTGGGGATCGTAATGATTTCAACTGTTTCTGGCCCCTTAAGTTTGGAAAAATTTGGAAATACCTGGCATTATTCAATTCATCAACTTTTATTTGGAATAGTTCCGGGACTTTTCTTGGGATTTTTGTTTTTTAAAATCCCTTTATCTGTTATAAAAAAATATACTGTTCCTCTTTTAATCTTAAATATGATTGCCTTGATATTAGTATTCGTTCCCAAAATAGGTGTTTCTTTAAATAATTCAAATCGTTGGATATCATTAGGGCCTGTTCTTTTTCAACCTTCAGAATTTTTAAAAATTAGTTTTTTGATTTATATTTCTGCTTGGCTTAGTAAAAAAAAATCTGGAAAACGAACTGCGCTTGCTTTCTTTGCAATTTTAATTATTATGGCAATTTTCTTAATTCTGCAACCAGATATGGGGACATTAATGATAATAATAGCTTCTGGTATCTGTTTATATTTTATAACCCCAACATCTATTTGGTATAAAATTTATATATTTATAGCAATGGGTATGTTATCTGTTCTTATGGCAATATTTGCTCCCTATAGAATGCAAAGATTACTTAGTTTTCTTCATCCTGAACTAAATCCCTTAAAAGAAAACTATCAAATAAATCAATTATTAATGTCCATTGGTTCTGGTAAAATATTTGGGATTAATCCTCCTTTTGGTCTGGGAACAAGCCAGCAAAAGTTTGGCTTTTTACCAAATTCCATGTCGGATTCAATATTTGCTATAATAGGAGAAGAAATGGGGTTTATAGGATGTATAATGGTTATTTTCCTTTTCTTATTTCTTTTATGGAAAGGTTTTAAAATAGCTCAGAAATGTTCGGATAAATTTCTTTATCTATTGGCATCAGGTATTACTATATATTTAGTGACCCAAGCATTTTTTAACATAGGAGCCGTAACTAGCTTGCTTCCTTTGACAGGCATACCATTGCCCTTTATTAGTTACGGGGGATCGCATATAATAGTAGAAATGATAGGAGTGGGAATACTTTTGAATATTTCTAAACATCAAAGTCTTAATCTAAAATAAAACTTTACAAAATTATGGAAATAGTTTTTACAGGCGGAGGCACAGGAGGACATCTTTTTCCTATAATAGCAATCGCAAAAGAAATGCGAAAAATTTATGATAAACAAGATCTTAAAATGTTTTATATTGGGCCTAAAGATGATTACAGTTTGGATTTATTAAATGAAGAAAATATTATTATTAAAAGAGTTTTAGCTGGCAAATTAAGAAGGTATTTTTCTTTTAAAAATATAATTGATATTTTTAAAATCCCTATTGGCATTTTGCAATCATTCTTTTATCTTTTCTTTTTAGCACCTGACTTAGTAGTGAGCAAAGGCGGATATGGTTCTTTCCCAGTAGCTGTAGCAGCTAGAATATTACACACTCCAATTATTTTACACGAATCTGATATTGTTCCTGGATTGGTTTCCAAAAAAACAAGTAAATGGACAATCGAGATTTTTACTTCTTTCCCTAATACCGAGTTTTTCCCCAAAAAAAAGATAATCAATATAGGAAATGCTATTCGAAAAAGTATTTTAAATGGCTCAGAGAAAGAGGCTAAACAGGTCTTTGGGTTAATGGCTGATAAACCCCTAATATTGATTCTAGGGGGATCTCAGGGCTCTCAGAAGATAAATGATGTGATATTGTCAATCCTGCCCGAAATACTCCAAAATTTTGAAATTATACATCAAACAGGAACTAAAAACTTTTCTCAAGTTAAAAATGAATCCAACACTATTTTAACCCCTTTATTCAGAAAATATTATCATCCCTTTCCATTTTTAGATGAAAGAGAATACAAGAATGCCCTTCGTGTTTGTTCTTTAGTTGTCTCCAGAGCGGGAGCAGGAACTATTTTTGAAATTGCATCAAGCAAAAAAGCAAGCATTTTAATACCATTACCTCATTCGGCTCAAAATCATCAAGTCAAAAATGCATATGCTTATTATAAAACTGGAGCCTGCCAAGTTGTGGAACAAGAAAATTTAAAGCCTCATTTTTTCTTAGAGAAATTAAAATATTTGTTTTCTAGGCCTCAAGATATTAAAAAGATGTCTCTAAGTGCTCAAGAATTTTCAAGACCAAAAGCAGCTGAAATGATAGCTTCTTATATTTTAGAATATCTTTCACCTCCAAAAAAATGATTAAACAAGATTTAAAATTAATAAGCCCCGGTCAAGTAAGGGTTCGTATGGCCCCTTCACCAACAGGACATTTACATATTGGTACTGCCCGGACAGCTCTTTTTAATTATCTTTTTGCTGAAAAATATAATGGAAGTTTTATTTTAAGAATCGAAGATACTGACCCTGAAAGATCAAAAAAAGAATACGAAAAAGAGATTATTGATGGATTTAAATGGTTAGGCCTAAATTGGTCGGAAGGGCCCGATGAGGGAGGAGAGTATGGTCCCTATTATCAGTCAAAAAGAAAAAAGATTTACGCAAAATATATTCAAAAACTTCTAGAACAAGAAAAAGCATATTATTGTTTTTGTTCTAAAGAAGAATTACAAGCTAGAAAAGAATATCAAATGAGCGTAGGGGAGTCAACTGTTTATTCTGGTAAGTGTAGAAATCTTTCCCCGGAAAAGGTAAATAGATACTTAGCAGAGAAAAAACCTTTTATTATTAGGTTAAAAAATCCATGTAAGAAAATTGAATTTAATGATTTAATTCGTGGAAAAATAGAGTTTGATTCTGCTCTTTTTGGAGATTTCTCTATTGCCAAAGGCCCTGATGATCCTTTATATAATTTAGCTTGTGTTATAGATGATTTTGAGATGAAAATAACTCATATAATAAGAGGGGAAGACCATATTTCTAATACACCCAAGCAGATCCTAATAGAAGAAGCTCTGGGATTCCCTCAGCCCCAATTTGCCCATTTGCCTTTAATCCTGGGTCCAGATAAAAGTAAATTAAGCAAAAGACATGGAGCTACATCTATTACTGAATATCGGGAAAATGGTTATTTGCCCGAAGCCTTAATTAATTTTATATCTCTTTTAAGCTGGAATCCTGGAACCGAAAGAGAAATTTTTTCCATGCCTTCTTTGATTAAAGAGTTTTCTATTGAAAAAATACAAAAATCAGGCGCTGTTTTCAATGTTGATAAATTAGATTGGATGAATGGTTTTTATATAAGAGAAAAGTCTCTTAAAAAACTAACCCAAGAATGCATTCCTTATTTGGAAAAAAGTAATCTTATAAAAACAGAGATTGAATTTGACGGTTTACCAAGAGAATCTTATGAAATTGTGGAAACCAAAGAAAAAATAAGTCTTAAAAAGATTGAAAAGATTATCGGTTTATATCAAGAAAGATTAAAAAAGTTATCCGAAATAGGAGAGTTAACCTATTACTTCTTTAGGAAGGATTTAGATTACGATAAAGAACTTTTGAGATGGAAAGATATGCAAGATAAAGAAATCAAAAATGTTCTTAAAAGACTTAAGAAACTCTTATCCAAAATAAAACCTGAGAATTGGACTGAACAAAATTTAACAGATACTTTAATGGAAGAAGCTGACAAAATGGAAAACAGAGGTGAAATGTTATGGCCATTAAGAGCAGCTTTGACAGGAGAAAGAGCTTCGGCCGGACCTTTTGAAGTTGCGGCTGTATTAGATAAAGAAAAAACACTAACTAGGATAGACTTTGCCCTATCTAAAGTATAAATAGGGGGTTGACAAGGCTCTAAAGAGCCTATATTATTAATAGAGTATACTTCGCAGAATAATAGTTTATCGAAGTATAGCCTATAAACATATGTCATTAAACAAGAGCGACAAAGCAATAGTTAAGCATTTTACTGACTTTTTAGAGTATTTAGAGATAGAAAAAGGATTAGGAAATAAAACTCAAGAAACTTACTATCGCTTACTAAATAAATTTTCTGTTTGGTTAAAAGTAAATAAACTAGAGAATATAAAACCTCATGAGTTAACCAGTAAACATATTTGGGATTATAGAGTATTTCTTTCTAGAAATATTAATAAAAATACTAAACAACCATTAAAAAAAACTACCCAAAATCATTATCTTATTATTTTGAGAAATCTATTAAATTTCTTTGCTGACCGAGATATTTTATGTCTTCCCGCGGAAAAGATAAAACTAGCCAAACAACCCAAAGAAAGATCTATTAAATTTCTGAATTTGGAGCAAGTTGAAAGGTTACTTTTAGCTCCTAATACTAAAAATTTAATTGGATTGCGAGACAAGGCAATTTTGGAAACATTATTCTCAACTGGGATGAGGGTAGCTGAATTAGTCAGCTTAGATAGAGACCAGGTAAAGATTAAATCGGAAGAAGACACTAAAGAACTAGAAATTAGTATTATCGGCAAAGGAGATAAGCCTCGTACAGTTTACCTTTCGGAAAGAACAATTGATTGGTTAAAAAAGTACCTAGAAACACGTACGGATCAAGAAAAAGCCCTATTTATACATTATAGGGGCTCTAGACATAGTTCTTTGCGCTTAACGCCAAGATCAATTGAGAATATTGTAAAAAAGTATGCTATATTAGCTGGAATCCCAATATTTACAGTCCCCCATACTCTGCGGCATAGTTTTGCCACAGATCTTTTGAATAATGGGGTTGATTTACGAGTAGTTCAAGAGTTTTTAGGCCATCAAAGTATAGCTACTACTCAAATTTATACTCACGTAGTCTCTAAGAGGCTCAAAGAAATTCATAAAAAATTTCACAGTGATAAAAAATTAAAAAGCTAAAGTGTCTTTACTATCTCCAAGATTGGCCTTTGGATATAAAATTCCGTTAGCATTCCCAGGCCAAAAGCAAAAAGACATAATAAAAAGATTATTAAAAACAATAAAATACTTTTTTTATTAAGTTTTGAAATAAACTTGAAAAATTCTTTTAAATTTGCTAACATAAGATATTATTAAAATATTATGTCAAAAACAAAGTCAGCAGGTTCAACAAGATTAGGAAGAGATTCTCGTTCTAAAAGACTGGGAGTCAAAATATATGAAGGGCAAAAAGTTCAGTCTGGGGCAATTATTATTCGCCAAAGGGGAACAAAATTTCTTCCAGGTGACAATGTTGGTTGTGGCCGAGACCACACTCTTTTTGCTTTACAGCCAGGCCTTGTAAAATTTAAAACTAAAAGAAAAAAAGGATTTAATAATTCTCAAAGAATTGTAAAAATTGTGGAAGTAGTTTCTGAATAAAAAAAATGGAAGAAACGCCTAGTAGATCTAAGCGCTTTTTTTTATGCAAGCTTTAATAAATGCTTTGAATAATGGATGAGGAGTTAAAGGTCTTGATTTAAATCCTGGATAGAACTGAACACCTATAAAAAATGGATGAGATGGGACTTCTATTATTTCAATTAGGTCTTGTTTTGGGTTAATACCCGCTATAAGCATTCCTTTCTTTTCTAGTAATTGCTTAAATTCATTATTTATTTCATACATATTGCGGTGACGCTCCGAGATAAGATAAGATTTATATGCTTTATAAGATAAACTTTTAGGATTTAATTTACATTCGTAAGATCCTATTCTCATTTTAGGTTTTAAGTCTTTTTTTTGTTTTTTTGTTATGTCAATAATTGGAATTTGACAATTTTTAGAAAATTCCGTAGAATTTGCTTTCTCAAGCTTACAAATATTACGAGCAAATTCAACAACTGCTAATTGCATCCCAAGACAAATACCTAAAAATGGTATTTTGTTTTTTCTACAATATTCAATAACTTTTATTTTACCCTCCACTCCCCTATCCCCAAACCCTCCAGGCACTATGATACCATCAAAATCCTTTAACTTTTTGAGCAAATTTTCATTATTCTTATATTTTTTAGAATCCAACCAATAAATTTCTGGCTTTCTATTGAAAGACCAAGCGGCATGTTTTATACCTTCAACCATTGATAAATGACAATCTGTTAAAGCGGTTGCCTCTGGTTTAATGTCTTTTTCTACTATTCCTATTTTAACTACTTTTTTATCTTTATTTATAATTCCAACTAATTTTTTCCATTCTTTCAAATCATTTTTTCTAGCTTTTAAATTAAATTTTTTAAGTATGCGATTACCTAAATTAGCTTTTTCAAAATTAAGTGGAATTTCATAAATTGACTTAATATCTGGGGCAGAAATAACATCTTTTTTGTCAACACCACAAAAAACAGAAATTTTTCGTTTTCTAATTTCGTCTAAAGCAACTCTTGAACGAGCAATTATTATGTCTGGCTGAATTCCTCCTGAGTTCAACGTTCTAACAGCATATTGGGTGGGTTTTGTCTTCATTTCTCCTATTATTTTTGGATCTGGAAGATAACTTACCAAAATAAAAACAACATCCTTAGGATGTTTTAATTTTAACATTCGAGCTGCTTCTAAAAATAAAAGATTTTGATATTCTCCTACTGTTCCTCCTATTTCAATCAGCACAAAATCTGACCCTGTTTTTTTCTGTACATTGTTAATTCTACGAATTACCTCATTTGGAATGTCAGGAACTACTTCAACACATTTTCCATTATATTCTAAGTTTCTCTCTTTATTTATTACTGATTGATAAACTCTTCCAGTAGTCATATAGTTGTCCTTGGAAAGAGTTTCATCCAAGAATCTTTCATAGTTTCCCATGTCTTGGTCGCATTGATCACCATCTTCCGTTACAAAAACTTCTCCATGCTCTCCTAGGTTCATTGTTCCAGCATCAACATTAACATAAGGATCGATCTTCATTGCTGTCACATTATATCCTTTACTTTTTAAAAGCATGCCAAGCGAAGCATTTGTTATTCCCTTACCGATCCCAGACATAACCCCACCAGCAATGAATATATATCTAGGCATTATTTTTCTTCTCCTATGATTATTTTTATCTCTCCTTCTAGATTATCCTGAAATTTTAATTTTACGGGAAACTCTCCAATTTCTTGTAATGGTTCTTCTAATTCAATTTGGGTCTTTTTTATTTCATAGCCTAATTTTTTTAAGGCATCCGAAATCTTTTGTTGGTTTATTTTCTCAAAAAGTTGACCATCTTCACCAACTTTCACTAAAATTTCTACTTCTAACCCATCTATCTCCGAAACAGAATTACTAATCTTTTTTAACTTTTCTTCAGCTTTTTGTTCTTGTCCTTTTCTTTCAGTTTCTGCCCATTTTAAAAGTTTATCTGTAGCTTGAACAACTAATTTTTTAGGAATTAAATAATTTCTGGCGTAACCAGAAGAAATTTCTTTAACTTCATATTTCTTTCCCAATTTTTCAATATCTTTTATTAATATTACCTGCATACTATTTTACTTATTAAATATATTCTACCTTAGATCTTCAACAATTTCAATTGCTTTCTCAAGTTGTAAGTCTTTTTCTACATTATCCCCTTCTTCAACTACAACGTCTGGTTCTAATCCCATGTCATTGATACAATGTCCACTAGGTGTCAACCATCTGGCTATAGTTACTTTTAGGAATGAACCATCAGAAAGAACTATTGGTTTCTGAACTGATCCTTTCCCAAAAGAAGTCTCCCCTACTAACTGGACCTCTTTTTGGTCTCTTAGGGCTCCAGCTAAAATCTCCGAAGCAGAAGCGGAGCCATTATTAATTAAAACAACAACTGGGAAAGAAGACAATGTTGAAGGACCTTCTGACTTATAAACTTTTTGTTCTTTATCCTCTCCTTCGTCTTCTGAAACAACAAGCATCCCCTTCTCTAGAAACCAACCTGCTATATCTTGAGATGTCTCCAAATATCCTCCTGGATTATTTCGTAAATCTAAGATTATTCTATCAACCTTTGAATCTAAAATATCTGGAACAATTTTCTTAAACTCGGAAGATAGTATTCCGTTAAATTGATATATTCTTATTAAAGCAATATTCTCATTTTTTATTTCCCATTCTAATGTTGGTATTTTTATAACCTCTCTTTGTATCTCTATCTCTTTGGTGTTCTCCCATTCCTCTCTTTCTACTAAAAGCTTTACTTTGGTGCCCTCAGGACCTTTAATCAGTTCTACTGCTTTTTCTATGGAAATATCTACAGTTGAGACATCTCCTATTTTTAAAATCATATCTCCTGGCTTTAATCCGGCTCTTTCCGCAGGACTTTCTTTAAATGGGGAAATAATTACAAGTTGTTCATCCTTAATTCCAACTACTGTACCAATTCCTTGATATTTCCCGGAAAGTTCTTGCTCAAATTCTTCAGCCTCTTTAGGTTCAAAAAAGTTAGTATATGGGTCGCCCAAAGAATTAACCATACCGGTTACTGCTCCATAAATCATTGCTTGATAATCTATTTCTGCTCTATCTAAGAAATTTCTTTCGGCTTGTCTCCACGCTTCCCAGAAAATAGAAAAATCTACATTTTCTGGCATCCCTAAATCACTATTTATTACTTGGGCCGGAGGAGTTTTAAGAATATTATTCTCTCCAGTATAAACCCCAAATTTATAAAATAAAAAGCAAGCTCCTATTAAAAAAAGGATTAGAAATGTTCTACCCAAAAGTTTTTTCTTGTTCTTAAACATATTCTTATTATATAAAATATAATTCTCATTTTCAACCTAATAAAAAAATAAGGACACTTTTGTAAATGCCCTTATTTTATAGTTTTAACTTTTACTATTTCCAACCACCTTTCATCTTTAATTGCTTTCCAGGCAAACTTCCTGGCATCTCTTTCTTCAGGGTCCAATAAATAAGAAATATGTATGAAACCCAAGAATACGGGAAAAAATATCAATAAAATGTCCATATAAATGGGAACGTTGAATTCCTTTCGCCAAAGAACAATTTGAGCAATCAGACTTAACACACACATCATCGCAAGAGGCAAAAAAAAGGTTGCATCTAACTTTCTATAAAATTTCAAGAATTTACTTTTAGATCTGCCTTGAGCAATGTGTCTTGCTTCATGAGATAAAGTTTCAATGATTTTTCTCTGGATAATTGAATTTTCGTCTTGGGGATCAACAATTTTTTTAAGATTTAGATAAATCCATCCTTTTTTTTCTTCTTTTCTAATCGCTTCTCCGTCATTGCAAACTCTACTACTTAAAGATTTAACACGACCAAACACAGATAAAACATATGCTCCGGTTAAAATTCTCAGTTTAGAAATACTAATAATAATTTTCTTTGAATTTATCTCAAAAATAAGATTTCCTTCCTGATCAACAAATTCTTTCACTTCTATTCATCTCCTTTTATTGATTTTTTTTAATATTAACTTTGTTAATTTACTTTTATCCTTTTGTTATAAACCTTTTTTAAGAAAATGTCAATATTAGATGGTAATGTATACATACATATTGCACTTTTATGCTAGTTTAAGGGCATATGAAAAC
>CAZOJF010000003.1:0-23151 GCA_964580085.1 uncultured Candidatus Saccharibacteria bacterium
TTAGTTTACTAAATTTCTCAACTAAGATTTTAGGAGGGATTCTTTATATTATTCCTTTTAATTACTTGGAAGATCTTTAGTAAATAGAAAACGATAAAAATATAAAACTACTAAGATCTTCCTCAGAAAAGGAAGATTTTTTGTTTATAGGACCTTAAAAACTAAAAAAGGAAAGTGAGGTGGAAAATGAAATCGGAAAAAGAAAAGAATAAAAGAAGTCGTAATAGACAAAAAGAAAAGAAAAAAAAGAAAAAAGTAAAGAAATTAAAAAAACAAGGAGGAAAAGGAAATGAGAAGTATTCTAGAGGGGGATGATAATTTTCTAAAGCTCTCAGGGTGCTATGAAGAAAAAACATTGATTAAAAAAGAGTTGAATGATATTAATATTTCTGACGAAAAAAAGGAAAAGCTAGAAAAACGGCTTAAATATTTAAGAGAAAAAATTCCTGGATTGAGAATGGTGGTTGAGGACAAGATAAAAGTTTCGTAAGTCATATAGGGCGATTCAATTAATGAGTCGCCCTTTCCTTTATTGAGATTCAAGATTAAATCTGTTAGTATATAAATTATGTTAATAGATACCCATTCTCACTTAAATTTTTCTGATTACGATGAAGACAGAGATGAATTAATAAATAAATGTTTATCTCATAATATTTGGATGATAAACGTTGGGACTGATTATAAAAGTTCAAAAAGAGCCATAGAAATTTCTGAGAAATATACTCAAGGTGTTTTTGCTTCTATCGGGATGCACCCTGAAAATATCGGGAAAGAAATTTTTGATTATAAAAAATATAAAGAATTGAGTATCCATAAAAAAGTTGTAGCTGTTGGAGAGATAGGATTAGATTATTGGGATCATCCTAAAACAAAGAAAAAACAAATTGAATTTAAGGAAAAACAAAAACAATTAGTTTTAGAACAAATAAAATTGGCTAAAGAATTAGAATTGCCAATTATTTTCCATTGTCGAAAAGCACATAATGATTTATTAGAGATATTAACAGCTAAAGAAAATTCTAATTTAAAAGGAGTTATCCATTGCTTTACTGGGGATTGGGAACAGGCAAAGAAATATTTAAATATGGGATTTTATTTAGGGTTCACAGGGATTATCTTTAAATTAAATTTAGATGAGGTAATTAAAAATATTCCCTTAGATCGAACATTAGTTGAAACAGATTGTCCTTTTTTATCTCCCTTAGTAGATATCAAGAGGAATGAACCATTATTTGTAAAATATATGGTGCAAAAGATTGCTAAACTTAAAAATATAACTTTTGAGCAAGTAGCAAAACAAACTACAAATAATGCTAAAAAATTGTTTGAATTAATCTTTTAATCTAAGATCATGAATGTTAAAATAGAATTATTAAATATATGTATAATCCTCAAAAAATAGAAAGAAAATGGCAGAAATATTGGGACAAAGAAAAAATATATAAAGCTAAGGATTATTCTAAAAAGAAAAAACAATATATTTTACTTGAATTCCCTTATCCATCTGGCAAAGGACTTCATGTAGGTCATTGTAGGCCATATGTCGCTTTAGATATAGTGGCTCGTAAAAAAAGAATGGAAAATTTTAATGTATTGTTCCCAATGGGATGGGATGCTTTTGGTTTACCTACAGAGAATTATGCTATTAGAACAGGAATTCATCCGATTATTGCCACTAAAAAAAATACTAGTATTTTTAAAAACCAGCAAAAAAGCTTGGGCCTTTCCTTTGATTGGAGCCGGGAAATTAATACTACGGACCCAAATTACTATAAATGGACTCAATGGATATTTTTGCAATTTTTTAAAAAGGGGCTTGCCTATAAAAAGAAAATACCTATTAATTGGTGTCCTTCATGCAAAGTTGGCCTAGCTAACGAGGAAGTTGTTGATGGGCGTTGTGAGCGTTGTGGGACCAAAGTGGTCAGGAAAGAAAAAGAACAATGGCTCTTAAAAATCACAAAATACGCCAAAAGATTGGTTAAAGACCTGGATAAAGTTGATTATCCGGAGAGAGTGAAAACATTAGAAAAAGACTGGATAGGGGAAAGCGAGGGATATGAAATAAATTTTAGAATTAAAAATCAAGAATTAGAATTTATCAAAGTATTTACTACCAGATTAGATACCATCTTTGGAGCTACATATTTAGTTTTAGCCCCTGAGCATCCCGCAATTGAAAAATTTAAATCGCGGATTTCAAACTTTAAATCAGTTGCAGAATATATTAAGAAAACAAGAATGAAACTTGAAAGGGAAAGAATATCAGAGTCTAAAGAAAAAACAGGAATAAAATTAGAAGGAATTAAAGCAGTTAATCCTATAACTAAAAAAGAAATTCCCATCTTTATTGCTGACTATATTTTAATGAATTATGGTACCGGAGCTATTATGGCGGTTCCAGCGCATGATGAAAGAGATTTTGACTTCGCGAAAAAATATAATTTACCAATTATTGAAGTTATCAATCCTTATTCTAAAAAGACTAAGATTCTGAAGCGGGTTCCCTTAATTGTTTCGAATAAAAGATTTGAAAAATATTACGAGGGAGAAGGGACATTAATTAATTCAGGGCGGTTTACAGGAATGAAATCAGAAAGAGCTAGAGAAAAAATCGCTTTGCTTTTGAAAAAAGATAAATTAATTAATAAAAGAGTTCACTATAAATTAAGAGATTGGATTTTTTCCAGACAACATTATTGGGGAGAGCCCATGCCCCTTGTTTTTTGCGAGAATTGTGCCCAGAAGATTAAACAAAAACATCATCGGAAGCTTAACAAGGGAGAATTATTAAATCCTGGCTGGACGACTGTTTCGGAAAAAGATTTACCAGTAAGATTACCTAAAGTAAAAAAATATAAACCAACGGAGACAGGAGAATCTCCTTTGTCGAATATTAAGAATTGGGTTGATACTAAATGTCCCATATGCGGAAGTCCGGCCAAGAGAGAGACAGATACCATGCCTAATTGGGCTGGCTCTAATTGGTATTATTTAAGATATTGTGATCCTCAGAATGATAAAAAATTAGCTAGTTCAAGACTGCTTAAAAAATGGATGCCCGTAGATTGGTATAATGGTGGAATGGAGCATACTACCCTCCATTTGCTTTATTCTCGTTTTGTTTATAAATTTCTATGGGATATTGGGGCAGTACCTAAATCATTAGGCCCGGAACCATATAAAAAGAGAACATCGCACGGTATGATTCTGGGAGAGGGGGGAATTAAAATGTCAAAATCCAAAGGGAATATTATTAACCCGGATGATGTAATAAATAAATATGGCGCCGATACTTTAAGAATCTATGAAATGTTTATGGGTCCTTTTGAAGAAGCAATTGCCTGGGATAGTAAGGGGATTAAAGGAGCCAGAAGATTTTTGGATAAAGTTTGGGATCTTCAATCTAAAATTGGGCCAAGTAGGCAAAATACAAAAATAAAAGAATCTTTGCATAGAACAATTAAAAAAGTTAGCCAAGATATTAACAAACTTAAATTGAATACAGCGATTTCTTGTTTAATGATGTTTGTTAATAAAATGGAAAAACAGGAAAAAATATCTTTAAAATATTATTCAACATTTTTAATCCTCTTAAGCCCTTTTGCTCCTCATATTGCGGAAGAGATTTGGAATAAATTAGGGCATAAAAAAAGTATCTTTCTAAAAAGTTGGCCTAAATATAATCCTAGATTTATAAAAGAAGATATATCTACTTTGATTGTTCAGATTAATGGAAAAGTTAGGGGCAAAATAGATATTAAAACTGTACTTTCTGAAGAAGAAGCAAAAAAGATAGCTTACAGTCATTTGAATATCAAAAAATGGCTTTTCCAAAAGAAAATCAAGAAAGTAATTTTTGTTAAGAGAAAACTAATTAATTTTGTGGTATAATTTAATTATGATAGAAGAAATTATTTCAAATAAAGTTGGAGATAAAATAATTCTCTTAGGCAATGAGGGGATAGCTAGAGGAGCGTTAGAATCTGGCGTTCAGTTTGTTTCTGCTTACCCAGGCACTCCTTCTTCGGAAGTAGGAAATACTTTTTGGAGAATTGCTAAGAAAGTCGGAGTTTATTTTGAATTTTCAACAAATGAAAAAGTTGCTTTAGAAGCAGGCGCCGGAGCTGCTTTTTCTGGCTTAAGGACCTTAGTATCAATGAAGCATTTTGGTCTAAATGTTGCTTCTGATTTTTTTATGCCTTTGGTTTATTCAGGCATTAAAGGAGGAATGGTTATTTTGGTGGCTGATGACCCAAGTTGTTGGAGTTCGGCTCAATCAGAAGAAGACACAAGAGCCTTTGCTTATTTAGCTCATATCCCTATATTAGAACCATCTACTCCTCAAGAATGTAAGGATTTTACAAAACTTGCTTTTGATTTATCTGAAAAATTTCAAATACCAATAATGATTAGAGAAACCACAAGGGTTGCTTTGCAGGGAGGGATTGTTAAATTAGGTAGGATTATTAAAGGCAAAAGAAAAGGAAAGTTTATTAAAGATCCTCATCAATTTTCAACAATGCCCCCTAGAGTTTTAGAAATGAAAAAAGAACTTCTGGAAAAGATTGAGAAAATAAAAAAAGAAGTTTCGGAGAAATCTTCCATTAATAAAATTTATAAAAACTCTAATAAATCAAAGCTGGGGATTATTACCTCTAGTGTTTCTTATTTATATGTAAAGGAGGCCTTAAAAGAACTCAATTTAGATATTCCAATTTTAAAAATTGGATTCTTTTATCCATTACCCGAACAAAAAATTAAAAAATTTATTAAATCATTTAAAAAAGTCTTAGTAGTCGAAGAACTAGAACCATACTTAGAAAGGGAGATTGCAATACTGGCTAAGGATGCTAATCCAAAACTTCAGATTTTAGGAAAGAATTTATTATCTAAAATTGGTGAACTTCGACCCGAGCAAGTAATCAAAGCTGTAGCAAAACTTGCTAATAAAAAATATAAAACAGAAACTCTCTTAAAAATTAAGAATCCTAAACTGAAAATTCCTAAAAGATCTCCCCAGTTTTGTCCTGGTTGTCCGTACTGGTTGGTATTCAACGCTCTAAAAAAAGCAGTTGATCCTAAAAAAGTAATTTTTGGGGGAGAGATTGGTTGTTATATGTTGGCCTTTTATCCACCTTTTCATTTCCAAGATTATTTATTCTGTATGGGATCTTCTGTCGGTGTTGCCCATGGAATTAAAAAATCATCCAGTAAACAAAAATTAATTAGTTTTGTTGGTGATTCTTCATTCTTTCACAGTGGAATACCAGCACTCTTAAATGCTGTCCATAATAAATCAAATCCTTTAATTATTGTTATGGATAATCAGACCACAGCAATGACTGGCCATCAACCTAATCCAGGAACCAATAAAACCTCAATGGGAGATAGCGTAGAAGGAGCGAAAATAGAAAATATTATTAGAGCTTGCGGAGTCAAAAATTTAAAAATTATTGACCCAATAAAACAAAAAGAGTTTATAAAAGCCGTAAAAGATTCTTTAAACAATAAAATTAATGAGGTCTCGGTAATTATTGCCCGCAGACCATGCATATATATATGAAAGAATTTAACGTAATTATATCTGGAGTCGGGGGGCAAGGCGTAATAACCTTGACTAGAATTTTAGCTAAAGCAGCGATCCTTAATGGATATGATGTTAAAACTTCTGAGCTTCACGGGCTATCTCAAAAAGGAGGGTCAGTAGAAACACATATTAGATTTGGGGCCCTGACAGGTTCAGAACAAATTCATTCTCCATTAATAGAAAAAGGTAAAGCAGATTTGATAATTTGTATTGAAGCTCAAGAGTCTTTAAGATCTTATATTTATGGCTCTAAAAAATCAGGAACAATATTTTTGATAAACGATTTTATTAAACCAATTTTAGGTTCAAAAATAATACCCCAGACAAAAGATATTCTAAAAGAAATTAAAAGGTTTTCCGAAAAGGCTCTATCTATCCCGGCTTCTAAAATCGTCAAAGAAAAATTAGGCAAATCAGTATTAGCTGGAGTTTATATTTTAGGATATGCTGCTTCTAAAAAATTCTTTCCTTTAAAAACAAAATTTATTTTAGAATCCATTAAAAAAACAGTTCCTGAAAAATATTTTTTACTAAACAAAAAAGCTTTTGATTTAGCAGATCATGATTAAAAAAGTAGTCATAGCAGCTGCGGGCAAAGGTACTCGCATGCTTCATCTAACTAAGAATAAATCAAAACATCTTATAAAGGTTCAAAAAAAACCTTTTTTATCTTATCTCTTAGATAACCTTTTAAAAGCAGGGTACAAAGAGATAATTTTGGTAATTGGGTATAAGGGAGAAAGAATTAAAGAGTTTTTGAAAAAATACGATTCTAAAGATTGTAAAATAAAAACAGTTAATCAGTTTGATATCTTAGGAGAAGAAAAATTAAGAAAAAAAGGCCTTAGCAAAGATTTTTTAAAGGAATACGGAACACTTTGTCCTTTAAAATGTGTGAAAGATATGATCAAAGAAAATTTTTTAATGGTTTGTGGTGATAATCTTTATTCAGTAAAAGATCTTAAATCTTTTGGAGTTGATGATAAATATAATTATGTAGCTGGATTTTATCATGAGCATCCAGAAAAATACGGAGTGCTTGTTTCAGATGATGGTTTCCTTAAGGAGATTATTGAAAAACCTAAAAGATATGTTGGCAATTTAGTTAATACGGGTCTTTATAAATTTACTCCGGAAGTATTTAATAAGATTTCTATGGTTCATCTTTCTCCTCGGGGGGAATATGAACTGACTGATGCAATCACGCTCTTAGCTAAAGATAAAAAAGTGAAAATTAAAAAGATTCAAGATTATTGGCTTGATTTTGGGAACCCTAGTGATATTATTAAAGTTTCTAAATTTTTAAAGAATGGATTATCTAATTTTTCAACAAATAAATAATCTAGCATTAAAAAATCTTTATCTGGATGAAGCGGCTATTTTTTGCGCAAGTTTTTTAGGTTATATTTTAATAGGGACTTTATTAATTCTTTTAATTAATAATTTTAAAAAAGATTATAAGACAGTAACCTTAGCTTTTATTTCTGGTATTTTTAGCAGATTTGTTGTAGAGATTATTCGTTTTATCTGGCATAGACCTAGACCTTTTATTGGAAATCAGGTAAATCTTTTGATAAATCATTCTCCCTCAGCATCTTTTCCTTCTGGTCATGCGACATTCTTTTTTGCTCTATCGACTTTAATTTATTTTTATAACAAAAAAATAGGCATATTATTTTTGATTGCCAGTTTTTTTATTTCTATAAGCCGAGTTTTTTGCGGGATTCATTGGCCTACTGATATTTTGGCGGGGGCATTAGTTGGTATTTTATCGGCTCTAATTATCAAGAAAATCTTTGGAAAATTCTTTCCCAGAGATTAATTTGTGCCGGAGGAGGGAGTCGAACCCTCAAGCTCTTGCGAGCAATGGATTTTGAATCCATCATGTTTACCAATTTCATCACCCCGGCAACTCCGATTTTTTACCTTACCACCAAATTTATATTGTTTCAATCTTTAGTAGGATTTTCCCAACTAGCATCAATTACTTTTTGAGGCCATTTTTTCTGGAGTTTTTTAAGATCTGAGCAATTAATTTTGTGTATAGAAACTCCTTTCTCTTTTGATATAAAGCCCTTAATTTCATCTCCGGGTTTAGGGGAACAACATTTAGCCAAGCTTATTGAAAATCCAGTTTCTTTGCCTAGATAAATTTTTTGAGCCTCTGATTTTCTAAATTTTTTCTTAAAGGGAATTAATTTTTTTAAAATAGACAACCTTCTTTTAAAAGGTGACTCGTGTTTTAAGAAAATATTTTTTATCTTTTTTATTTTTTCCTCAGCAGATTTGGTTTTGACAAATTTAAGCCAATCCGCAGAAACACTTTCATTTTTACTTGTTATAATTTCTACGAAATCTCCATTTTTTAAAGGACGAGATAATTTACTCATTTTATTGTTTATTTTTACTTCTTTACAATGAGTACCAACTTCGGTGTGAATAGCAAAAGCAAAATCAATAGCGCAAGAACCCTTGGGGAGACTAATAACTTCTCCTTTAGGAGTAAAAACAAAAATTTTGTGTTTAAAAAGAGTAAAATCTAAATATTCTGAAAGGTTTTCCGAATTTTTAATTTTTTCAGTTAATAACCTTAATTCATTAGTCCAAGAAAATCTATTTTTATAAATTTTTGGAGAAATTTTTTCTTTATAAGCTAAATGAGCAGCAATACCATACTCAGATTCATTGTGCATTTGTTGAGTTTTAATCTGGAATTCCGTTATTTTATTATCTAAACAAAATACAGTAGTATGTAATGCCTTGTAGCCATTTTTTTTAGGTAAGGCTATATAATCTTTAATCCTTCCAGGCAAGGGATTCCATGTTTTATGAATTGCTCCCAAGGCTTTATAACAATCTTCAATATTGGGGACGATTATTCTGATAGCAAATAAATCATAAATTTCAGAAAAATCCATATTATGCCTCAAAAGTTTTTCGTATAAGCTGAAATAATATTTCACTCTTTTGTGAATATCGATAAATTCTATTTTTTCATTATTTAAAATTTTTATCAGAAGAGACTTAACTCGTTTAAGATATTTTTCTTTTTTGGTATATCTTTCTCTAACTTTTTCTACAACCCAATGAAATTCTTTTGAATAAAGACATGGAAAAGCTAAATCTTCAAGTTCTCCCTTTATTTCTCCCATGCCGATTCCATAAGCTAAGGGAGCAAATATTTCAATACTTTCTAAAGCCATTCTCTTTTGATTCTCTTCTGAAAATTCTTTTAGATTTCTCATAATATCAAGTCGATCTGCTAATTTTATAAAAATAGCTCGTATATCTTTAGTAATTACAAAGAACATCTTTCTTAAGTTTTCAGATTGGGAGTTTAAAAGTATTTTTTGCTTTTGCCTTTTATGTATAGGAACAATTTTAATCCTTTTTTTAGGGTATCGTAAAGAGCTTAATTGTTTTACTTTTTTAATTAAAAATGGGATATCTTTTTCAAATTCTTTCTTTATTTTCTTTCTACTTTCTTCACTAATTTCATGTAAAATTCCCGAAATTATTGTAGTATCTTTGCTACCCATCTTTTTCAAAATTAAACCTACCCTTAAAGAGTGCTGGAAAGCAAAATCATCTTCTTTAAAGTTTTTTTTAAGAATCTCTATAGCTTTATCAATCATCTTGTCGTTATTCATTCCTTGCTTAATTTTTTCAATAAGGGGCATAATTATATTATTTACATTCCTTATTAGAACATTTTATCTGCCCTTTTTTATCAACAACCATAAGCGAACCACATTTGGGACATATCTCGCCATTTGGTTTATCCCATAAGGCAAAATCACATTTTGGCCATCTATTACAGGCGTAAAATGTTTTACCTCTTTTTGTTCTTTTTTCTACAATTTCTCCTTCTTGGCATTTTGGGCATTTAATTCCTAGGGTTGGACGTGCTAGGGGCCTTTTATATTTACATTTTGGGAAATTGCTACAACCATAAAATTTTCCATATCTACTCCACCTTATTAAAAGAGGGCTTCCGCATTCAGGACATATTTCATTTGTTTCTTCAGTCGTATCTTTTTTAACGATTTCTTTTTCTTTTTCCTTTAAATTTTTCTCAAAAGGTTTATAAAAATTATCTAAAACTTTTAACCAATTTTCTTCTCCTTTAGCAATCTTATCTAAGCTTTCTTCCATTTGGGATGTAAATTTTATATCAACTATTTCGGAGAAATGTTTAGATAAAAGATTATTTACTAAGATTCCAATTTCTGTTGGCTGGAATCTTTTTTTCTCGTCTTTGTTCACATAATTTCTTCTCTGAATAACGTCTAATGTTGGAGCATAGGTTGAAGGCCGGCCAATACCCTGTTTTTCTAAAACCTTAATTAAACTGGCTTCATTATATCTTGATGGAGGTTGAGTAAAATGTTGGGCGGGGATGAGCTCTTTAAGCTTCAAAATTTCACTTTTTACAAGTAAAGGTAATTCATTTTCTTCTGTCTTTATTTGATATACCTTAAGGAATCCATCGAATTTTAATGTTTGGCCATTACTTCTAAAGACATAATTTTTAGCAGAAATATCAACTTGAGTAGAATCAAAACAGGCTTGTTGCATTTGGGAAGCAATAAATCTTTGCCAGATTAAATTATATAATTGGTATTGTTGTTTTTCTAATTTTAATCTTGATTTTAATTTATCTAGAGTTTCTTCTGGGTTTGTTGGTCTTATGGCTTCATGCGCCTCTTGAGCTGTTTTTGATTTTGTTTTAAATCTTCTGAAAGAGCCAGCCCAATAATTTTTTCCGTAATTTTTAACGATAAAGTTTTGAGCTTTATTCAAAGATTCTTCAGAAAGATTTAAAGAATCTGTTCGGTGATAAGAAATACAACCTTTTTCATAAAGACCTTGGGCTAGGAACATTGTTTTTTTGGCTGAAAAATGGAATTTACTCCAAGATTGTTGTTGTAATGTACTAGTTTTAAAAGGAGGTAAAGGATTCTTTTTAACCTCTTTTTTTATAATGTCTATTATTTTATACTCAGCATTTTCAAGATTTTTAATGATTTCCTCAGCTTCTTTTTTATCTCTGATGCCCAACTTAATAATAACCTTATTGTCTTTTTTTATTAAGTTTGCCTCAAATGGTAAAATGTTTTTTTCTAATTTTTCAAGATTAACAACAACTGTCCAATATTCTTGAGGAACAAAATCTTTAATTTCTTTTTCTCTTTCCACAATAAGTTTTAGAACTACTGATTGGACCCTGCCGGCTGACAGCCCTCTCATTATTTTTTTCCAGAGAAGAGGGGATAATTTGTATCCAACTAATCTATCTAATATCCTTCTGGTTTGTTGAGCATTTACTAAATTTATATCAATCTCTCGTGGATTTTTTAATGCTTTTTCTATTGCGGACTTTGTAATTTCATGAAAAACAATTCTCTGGTAATCTTTTTTTCCTTCTAACTTTAAAGCCGAAACAAGATGCCAGGCTATCGCTTCACCTTCTCTATCTTCATCGGTAGCCAGTATTACATTTTCCACTTTAGGCAAAGAATCTTTTAATTCTTTAACTCGTTTTCTGGCTTTAGTCGGGACAACGTATTGAGGTTCAAAATTATTTTCTATATCTATCCCTAATTTACTTTTTGGTAAATCGCGTATATGTCCATAAGAAGACAGAACTTTATATTTTGATCCTAAAAACTTACTAATTGTTTTACATTTTGTAGGACTTTCTACGATAACTAAATTCATGGTTTTTAATATATTTTATTAGGTAAACTTAATTCTTTCAAAATATCATTGGCACTTTCTACTAGTTTAGCGCCTTTTTTAATTAAATCATGACAACCACGAGAATTTACGGAATTAATTGAACCAGGTATGGCAAAAATCTTTCTTTTTTGTTCTCGGGCATATTTAGCAGTTATCAATGCCCCCGAGCCAAAATTAGCTTCTATAACTAGCACTCCTAAACTTAACCCCGAAATTATTCTATTTCTTTCCGGGAAGGTGAATTTATTTCCTCGTGTTTTAGGAGGATATTCAGAAATCAAACAACCCTTTTTCTCTAAAATCTTTTTGGATAATTCTAAATTTTCTGGAGGATAAATACTTTGTTTATCAATTCCTGTCCCCAAAACAGCAATTGTTCTACCGTCCACATCAATAGTACCCTTATGGGCGTAAGTGTCAATTCCTATGGCCATTCCACTTACAATTGTCAAA
Organism: uncultured Candidatus Saccharibacteria bacterium; assembly: GCA_964580085.1. GTDB lineage: Bacteria > Patescibacteriota > Minisyncoccia > Minisyncoccales > CG1-02-41-26 > CAYUWK01. Next base: position 11,789 of record CAZOJF010000003.1, read on the forward strand.
CCAGCTTTTGATAGATCTCGAGCGATTAAAAAAGCAACACTCTTTCCATATTCAGAACACCTACGTGTTCCCACAATAGCAAAACATTTTTCGTTTTCCAATATCTCTCCTCTTAAGTAAAGGACCTGGGGAGGATTAAATATTTTTTTTAATAAAAGAGGATAGTTTTTATCCTCTAAATTTATGGTTTTTATTTCTGATTCCATTAGTTAAGTTTAATATCTTTTCATTTTATTTCAACTCTTGACTTTTTTAGTAAAAGTGGTATGCTGGTAACAGAATTTTTAAAAAATATACGGAAAGGAGTAAAAAATGTTTAAACTAGAAGAAAGGAAAAAAAGAAAAAGGATTAATAATTTTTTTGAAAAGAAAAATAATTCAAAATCGGAAAAACCTTCTAATGATATTGACAAATCATTGCCGAAAGGATTTTCAACGGAAGAGAGTGAAGATTTTATTTTTTTATTTTATGGAAAAAAAAGGATTGCTACTTTTTGTGTAACAAAAGTTATAAAGGAAAAGATAGAACAAAGAATAAAAGAATTTCAAAAGGATAAACATAAACATAATAGATGAGAAATAAAAAATAGCCGGGCAAGAATATATTATAAAATTATATTCTCCCGGCTATTTAATTTATTCAGATGCAAATAGTTTTTTTGCTTCGTCCCATATCTGGGAGTCATTATGTTCTTGTTTCATCCAGTACCACCATTCAGTCCCCCAGAGATAGAAAGTATCTCCTCCAGTGTTTCTAGAGAATTCTATAATATCTCTAAATCGTTCAATATTCATTGTTTTATTTTGTTCATCTAAGGAGAGAGTATATGTTAATCCTGGCCCCCATGGTTCTGCTTGGAGTTCGATACAAATCACCTTTTTATGAAATAATTTATCAACCAACCATGCTTTTCTACTATAAAAAACAGGGGGCATTGGATAGGTAAGATATATACTCAGTTCATGAAACCAAACTTTTTCATATAAACTATGTCCAACGATATCTCCATATTTTGCTGGTCTAAACCAAAAAGGAAGTTCTCCGCTTCCAGTTATTATTATTGGTCTTTTGCTGTCTAATGATTTAACAAGTTCAATTTCTTGTTTTAAGATTTTTTTATCTGTAAAACGGGACTCTCCAAAAGGGAAAAATGGTTCATTTTCTACTTGCCAGGTCAAAATATTCTCATTATCTTTATATCTATTTACAATTTTTTCGATATATATTAATAATTTCTTATCTTGCTCTTCTTGGGGTTGGTTTTCAATCCAACAAGGTTTATGATACTCTGGCCAACGAGGAACTTTTTTACCTATTGCTAAGATTATTTTAATATCTCTTTTTTTAGCTTGATCTATTTGCCAGTCTAAATCTTGAAAATCATAAGTGCCTTCTTCTTTTTCGATTAAGTCCCAATAGGCTATTAGTCTTATATTTTTAATTTTTAAATCATCAAGAACTGCCAAATAATTTTCCTTCCAATCAAGCCCTAGTTCTTCTGAGTATTTTTGAGAAAAACTAACTCCCCAGGTAATGTTTTCAGCTGGTTTTGGCTTTCCTATAAACAAAAAACATCCTAATAATAATAGAAGGAACAAGATAATAAATAAAACTTTCTTTAAGATTTTTTTAAAGCGTAGACTCATAAAAATTATTAAATTTAATTAAAATAGTAACAAAAAAATAATCTAATCTCAAAATTAATAAGAGATTAAGATTTTAAAAAATAAACTCTGTTTATATAATAGCATTATTTTTACAAATTTGCCCATATACTTTTGCGCTGGCCCGTGGTTTTCGCTGAAGATTGTTATTATGATCAATTTCTATTACGCCAAAACGTGGTTTAAATCCTTCAGCCCATTCAAAATTATCAATTAAAGACCAATGAAAGTATCCTCGGATGTCCACTCCTTCTTGGATGGCTTGGTGAACCCATTTCAAGTGGTCAACAATAAATTTTGAACAGTATTTATCTTTTGCATCAGCTATGCCATTTTCCATAATATAAATCGGTTTTTTGTATCTTTGTAGTTCTTTCAAAACATAATAAATGCCCTTAGGATAAATTTCCCATCCCAAATCAGATGAGGTTGTGCTATTATAACTTTTTGTTTTTAATGGAAATTGGATTCTATTGTGAAAATAATAATTTAAACCAATAAAATCAGAATATTTTTTTACTTTATTTAAAAAATATCTATTCCAAAAATAACTACTCATAGAAGAAGAAAATTTATCTAAAAAGGATTTTTTTTCATATGGTTCAAAAAACATATTATTTGTAGCAATACTAATCTTTGCGCTAGGATCGATTCTTTGAATAATTGTATGAGCTGCTTTATGTGCTTTGATCATATTAAAAAGTACATTGAATCTTTTTAAAAGACTCTTTTTAGCTGGTGGCCAGTTACACACCACATATCCTTCCAATATATAAACTAATGGCTCATTAATCGTAATCCAAAAATCAACGTATTCTCCTAAATTTTGGACAACGAACTCTGAATAGCGAGCAAAATAGTCAATAACTTTTTTGTTTTCCCATCCACCTTCTTTAACTAACCATAAAGGGTTTGTAAAATGGTGTAATGTAACAAACGGTTTAAGGTTATGTTTTTTTAGAGATAAAAGTACCTTTTTATAGTGCTCAATCTCTTTAAAATTCCATTTACCTTTTTCTGGTTCAATTCGTGACCATTCAATTGAAAAGCGATGGGCATTATTGTGTAAGATATTTTTAGCCAAATCAAAATCTTCCTCATATCTATTATAATGATCACAAGCTAAGCCAGCATCTTTCCATTCTGCCCAATCACAATTTTTAATTCCACCTTCAACTTGATAAGCAGAAGTAGCTGTGCCCCATAGGAAATTTTTTGGAAACTTTAATATCATTATTAATTTTTAAAAATAAAAAATAATAAGGCCTAAGCAAATTAAACCAATACTTATGACTTTTTGAATAAGTATTTCTTTAGTGAACCTCTCCTCCGAAATTTTAGGAAATCTTTTAGTTAGAAAAAATACCAAAAGAAATAAAAAAACATATTGAACTCCTTGAAGTGCGTTAATAAATGGAAGATAATTTATACTGGCTAAGGCAATTGCCATGTTTTGTAATATAAATGCTCCTGCTCCGGCACCTTGATTTACCAGAAAAATACTCCCTGTTTTTCTGGTAAAAGTTGATTTCTTCTGAAAAATTTCGTTTCTTACTTGTTTTGTAAAAAGAAAAGAAATACCAGCTAAGAATCCACCAATTCTCATCCACATAAAGCCAGACCAAAATGGTTGGTTTAAATATACATTTTTCATTAGGACAAAACCCAAAGAGAATAAAAAGGCGGCAATTAATGAAATTTTAAAACTACTAAGAGAAATTCTTTTTTTCTTTTCAAATGTTATTAAAAAACTACCCAGAATTAAAAAAAGGAAAGCCCAGATTTCTTTGCTTCCTGAAAATATTAATTTTCCGGAATATATAGAAAGTAATATAAAAGTAAATAGGGGCAATAAACCTCCAATGGCTGTTACAATTCTTGACGGCTCAAAATATTCTAGACCAACATAAAAAAAATAGAGAGCCAACACAGAAATAATTCCCGCCAATAAACTAACTATAATTTGAGGGACTGAAGGGATTGAAAAACCAACAAAAGGAATTAAGATTAAAGCTATTATCCCGAGGGTCCCAACATAGAAAGCATAGCTCTTGGGGTTGGGTGGTCCAAGTAAAAGATAGTTATCAACCAAAGAGTTAATAGCAAAAATAAGATAAGCAGCGATTATAATAAATAGCCAAGACATAAAATAATATTAATTCTTTTTAGAAATTATTTTTTCTATCTCATATGTTCCCATTCTCTTCGCTTCAATAAACCCCTGCATACTTGCTTCCGCAAACCAACCAGAATCCATAAAATCAAGAAGCCATTGGTCGATATAATTTAAATCCTTTTGGTTCATAGCAGAACCTAGCCTTAGAAGCCATTCTTCGTTGAAATCTTCTTGGGATCCAACAGTAGGAGCCAGAATGATTGGTAGCCCTAACGCTGTATAAAAAGAAAGTTCACTTGGTTTTGTCCAAAGAATATCTGTTTTTCTTAAAACCTGATTAAACTTTTTAAAATAATCTTTTATATTTTTTTCATAAATTATCTCCAGATTTTTATTTAAATTGTTTTGAAGTCCTAATCTTTCGATATTCTCTAAAAAATATTTTTTAACTTCTTTTCTTACTCCGGCCACTAGAAATATTTTAATTTCTCCTTTCTTAATTTTTAAAGATAAGGTTTTCAAAATCTTTATCGCAACTTCTTTTTGAGCGCCAGCTCCTCCGACCGCAAAGGTTATGGCAAAGGCATGATTTGATTTTTTAGGCAAATTTCCTAAAAATGCTTTTATTAAAGGCTTATATTTTCTTTGATATCTTTTTCTAGTATCAAGATTTGCAATGCGGTAAGTCAAATCTTTAGTTACATTTTTAACGTTTTCTTTGGGCAGGGGATAACCAGTTAAAAAAATACTTTCCTTTTTAATCCCGTAAAGCATTAACCTTTCCATAACTCTAAAATTAGGAGCAAAATATTTAATTTTACTTTGGAAAGGATTAGATGGTGCCCAAGAACGAGAGATATCGGCATCACATATTACGCAAAATATCTCCCCAGGATAATTAAAGGCCTCAGCCATAAATGCTGGGATAAAAAAGGTCGTGATTAAAGGCAATGGGTTTTTACTCAGTTTTTTAATCAGATCTTTCCCCCATCCTTTTTTAATTAAACCAGATACCTGTTTAGAATAAAGATTCGGGCGAGATAAATCTCTTTTTGGATAGAAATTAAGAATTTTTTGGAACTTATCAAAAATAGAAAAAGCAAATTCACCTATAATAGGAAATCTTTTAAATTTAGAAATAAATTCATAAAAATTTCTAGAACTATCCCAAATAGCTTTATCTTTTATGGGCATTCCCTTATAGTCATTGGCGCTAATAACTTCTTTATTAGGAGCTAAATCTCTTAGGGGGTAAGCTGTTCTTTGATGACCATAGCCCATATTAACGTCAATAACCCAAGCTTTTCCTTTTAGGTTTTTTTTAAGCATAATTTATGGAGTTTAAAATTTGACGGCCCTGCTTTATAATTTCTTTAAGACTTTGTTCTTCCTCCTCTGTAAATTTTTCTAAAACAAACTTTTCTGTATTTTTACATTCTGGTTTTTTAATTCCAACCCTTAATCTTGTAAAATCTTTTGTTTTTAATTCTTTTATTATTGATTCTACACCTTTATGTCCGGCAGAACCTCTTTTCTTTGATACTTTTATTCTCCCCAAGACTAAATCAACATCATCATGAATAATGATAATATTAGGATTTTTTATTTTATAAAAACTGGCAATTTCTTTTACAGCTTTACCAGAGTTATTCATAAATGTCTTGGGCTTTGCTAAAATGATAGTCTTATTATTAATTTTCCCATCAGACATTAGAGAATTAAACTTTTTTGAAAATTCAAAATTAGAGAAATTATTTTCATTTTGAAATTCATCTATAATTCTAAATCCAATATTATGTCTGGTTTTAATATATTTAGTCCCCGGATTTCCTAAACCAACAATTAAAAACATAACAAAAACTTTTATATACTTTCATTATAACCTTATTCTGTTTTTTTACAAAGATTATTTCCTTGCGAAAGCATAAATATTTTGTTACAATAATAAAATTATATGAAAGAAATATTATTATTCCTTTGGGAAATTCTTAAAATTGTTATCTTAGCTTTACTAATAGTGATTCCTATCCGCTATTTTGTTTTTCAGCCGTTTGTTATCAAAGGAAGCTCAATGGAGCCGAATTTTCATCAAGGAGATTATTTAATTGTTGATGAAATAAGTTATAGATTTACTAGCCCGGAAAGAGGAGATGTTATAGTTTTTCGCTATCCCCGAGATACGTCCCAAAGGTTTATTAAAAGAGTTATTGGCTTACCCGGAGAGACAATTGAGATAAAACAAGGGAAAATAAATATTATCAAGGGCATTGAAAATAGAGAACTAAATGAATCAGAATATGGATTAAAAGAAAGTTATACAGATAATCTTACATTGAGCTTAGCCGAAAATGAATATTTTGTTTTGGGAGACAATAGAGTTGCTTCTTTTGATTCTAGAAAATGGGGAGCATTATCTAAAAATTATATTATCGGAAAAGTCATTTTAAAAACATGGTTTCCAAGCATTACCTCTAATATCTCAAATCCTTTGTTAATTTTATCTAAATAATAATTTATGAAATTTCAATCACCAACGGGAATGCATGATGTTTTAGGAAAAGATATAATGTATTTTCAAAAAATTGAAAAAGTTTGCCAAGATGTTGCCGATTTTTATAGATTTAGAAAAATAGAAACGCCAATTTTAGAAGACACTAAATTATTTCAAAAAGGAACTGGTTTTTCTACGGACATTGTCCAAAAAGAAATGTTTAGTTTTAGAACTAAAGGAGGAGATTATTTAACTTTGCGACCTGAAGCAACGCCTGGGATCGTAAGATCTTATCTCCAAAATGGAATGGAAAGTTTGCCAAAACCAATAAAGTTTTGGCATTTTGGTCCATTTTTTAGATATGAAAGACCTCAGGCAGGCCGATTTCGTGAATTTAATCAATTTGGATTTGAATCTATTGGTCAGGGCAAGCCAATTATAGATGTCCAGATTATTCAGATATTTTTTAACATATTAAAAGAACTTGGATTTAAAGATTTGACAATTGAAATAAATACCATTGGATGTCCAGAATGTCGTTCCGATTATAGAAGAAAATTAATAAGATATTTAAAATCTAATCAATCTAGTTTATGCCCAGATTGCCGGCGTCGCTTAAAAGAAAATCCCTTAAGAGTATTAGATTGTAAAAATGAGAAATGTCAAGAAGTTATTAAGTCTGCTCCCCAAATGATTGAACATCTTTGCAAAGATTGTCACAGTCACTTTAAAAATGTTTTAGAATTTTTAGAAGAACTGGAATTGCCCTATAGTTTGAATCCTTATTTAGTTAGAGGACTTGATTATTATACTCGAACAGTTTTTGAAATATTCCCGAACCTATCAGAAAAGGGCAAAGAATCTTTAGGCCTAGAAGGGAAAAGAATAGCGCTCGCCGGAGGAGGAAGGTATGATGGCTTAGTAAAACTTTTAGGGGGAAAAGAAACTCCTGCTTGCGGTGGCGCAGCTGGAGTAGAAAGGATAGTCAGTTTAATGAAGATTATGGGGAAAAAGATACCGGCTAGAAAACAACCCCAGATTTTTTTAGCTCAAGTAGGAGAATTATCAAAGAGAAAAGCATTAAGAATTTTTGAAGATTTAAGAAAGAATAACATAAAAGTTGCCGAAGCATTTTATAAGGATTCATTGGTTGAACAATTAGAAATAGCTGATAAATTAGGGATGAAATTTGTTTTGATTTTAGGCCAAAAAGAAGCCATTGATAATGAAATAATTATTAGAGATATGGATACAGGGAAACAAAAGATAATTCCGTTTAAGAAAATAATTAAACACGTAAAAAAAATAATAAAATAGTTTAAAATGCCATTAAAAACAAAAAAACAAACTAAAGAATCAACCCAAGGTTTAATCCGTCGCTTTTCCAGAAAAATGAGGAAGAGTGGAATTTTAATTGAGGCTAGAAAAAAAAGATTTGTCAAAAGAGAAAAGAGTACTCAATTAAAAAAAAGAGCAGCTCTAAGAAAGAATGAATTAAAGGAAAAATACGAAAAACTTAAAAAGTTGGGTAGATTATAATATGGATAAATCTTATCGTAAGAAGACGCATATAAATGTCCAGAATTTAACGAAAAGCCAAGTAGATAAGGAGTTTGTAAGAAAGATTGTTCAAGGGATTCTACAACAAGAAAAAAAACAAGGAGATATTTCGGTTATTTTTATAGGAGCAAAAAAAATAAGAGATCTTAACAAAAAATATAGAAAGCAAGATAAAATTACAGATGTTTTATCTTTTACTCAGGGTCCAATTAATTCCAAGTTTTTTTTAAACCATCTTGAATTAGGAGAAATTATGGTATGCTTGATGAAAGTAAAAAAGGACGCGGAAGAGTTTAAATTGGATTTTGAAAAAGAATTAAAATGGGTTATAATTCATGGAATCTTACATATATTAGGATATAACCATGAAAAATCAGAAAGACAGGCTGAATGTATGAGGCAAAAAGAAGAATATTATCTTAAAAATTTATAATTTTATTTTTTATGAAACCTTCTATCCTTACATCTATAGATATCGGGACCCACTCAGTTAAAATTTTAATGGGGAAAAAAGAGCACGGCAAAAAGAACTTTGAAATTTTAGCTATGGTTAAAGCTTATTCTATGGGGGTTAGAAGAGGAGAAATCATAAAAGTAAAAAAGATTGCTCCTATTATAGAATCATCAATCGTAGAAATAGAAAAACAATCAGGGATAAGAATCAGAGATCATATTTGTAGTATAAACGGAAGTCATTTATCTGTTGTTCACTCTCAAGGATTAGTTTCTGTATCTCGTGCTGATCAGAAAATTTCTCAAGAAGACATTAATAGAGTCATTCACCAAGCAGAATCAGTTAATTTATCCTCTAACAGAGAAGCATTAGAGCTTTTTATAAAAGAATTTATTATTGATGGTGCTCAAGACATAAAAGAACCTTTAGGGCTTCATGGGCGTAGGCTAGAATTGAAAGCCCTTTTAACTTGTATTTTTTCTCCGATTAAAGAGAACTTATTTAAAGCATTTGATTTAGCCGGATTTAACATTGATGAAGAAAATATAGTTCCTAGTCCGATCGCCTCAGCGGAAATGTGTTTGACTTATGAACAAAAAGAATTAGGGGTTGTATTAGTTGATATAGGGGCTGAAACTACAGGCTTGGCTGTTTTCGAAGATGGTGATTTAATTCATTGTCATGTTATTCCTTTGGGCTCAGCGAATATTACCAATGATATTGCTTTAGGCCTTAGAACAGAAATTGAAACAGCAGAACGAATTAAAAAAGAATTTGGGTCTTTAGGCTCTAAGAGAAAAAAGAAGAATCCAAAAGCAAAAAATGAAAAAATAAGAATCCCTGAAAAATCGTTAGTTTGTTCTAAAAAAGTACTAGAAAATATTATTGAAGCTAGAGTTTCGGAAATATTTAGTCATATCCAGAAAGAATTAAAAAAGATATCCAAACAAGAAATTCTACCAGCAGGTGTTGTTTTAACTGGTGGTGGTTCTTTATTGCCGGGGATTAAGGAATATTCTAAACAAGCATTAAAACTTCCTTGTAGTTTATATACTCCCAAAGACATACCTGGATTACCAGAAGACCCAGCTTTTTCAACAGCGCTTGGTCTTCTATTATATAGGTGGAAAGAAGAAAAAAGAGTGGAAGATGGATCGGGAATATTCTCTAAAATGTCAGGATCTATTAAAAAAGCGATAAAACTTCTTTTACCTTCATAAAATTATGCCAATATCAAAAATTAAGGTTGTTGGAATTGGTGGTGCCGGAGTAAACGCTTTGTCCAGAATGACTAAGTGTAATTTTAATTATGCCGAACTAATTGCTATAAATACGGACGTGCAATCTCTTCGCCTTTGCAAGGTCCCTAAAAAGATTTTAATTGGAAAGAATGTTACCTTTGGGTTAGGCACGGGTATGAATACTAAATTAGGAGAAAAAGCCATGCAAGAAAATAGAGAAGAGATAAAAACTCTTTTAAAGGGAGCGGATATGGTTTTTATAGTTGCCGGGCTAGGAGGAGGGACAGGATCTGGAGGGATCCCTATTTTAGGAGAGATATTAAAAGAATTAGGTATTTTAAGTATTGTTGTAGTTACCAAACCATTCTCCTTTGAAGGATCTCAGCGTCAGAAAATTGCGAATGCTACCATAAAAAAGTTGAAAGGAAAAGTTGATAGTTTAATTTGTATTTCAAATGATAAATTACTGAAAATAGTTGGTAAAAATACTTCTATTCAATCTGCACTTTGGACTTGTGATAAGATTTTAAGAGAGGCAGTTCAGGGAGTTTCTGATTTAATATTCTTTTCGGGTATTATAAATGTTGACCTGGCTGATATCCGAGGAATATTAAAAAATTCAGGCAATGCCTTGTTTGGTCAAGCTATAGCCAAAGGAGAAAACAGAGCAATAAAAGCAGCTAATCAAGCAATCCATTCTTCTCTGGTTGATTTTCCGATTGAAAAAGCTAAAGGAGTTTTATTAAACATTGCCGGAGGAGATGATCTTAGCTTGTTTGAGATTCAAGAAGCTGCAGAATTTATTAAAAAAACAGTTTCTCCAAAAGCCAAAATAAGTTTTGGAGCATCGGAAGATAAAACATTAAAAAAAGAAGAAATAAAAATTACATTTATTGCTACCGGGATTAATTAAGGTATTTTATAATTTTAACCTAGAGAGTACTCTGTTTGTGCTTAGTTAACCTAAGCACAAATTATATTAAAAGTAAGAATAAAACGTATTATGGAAAATAAAATTCAGAAGATTAAAAAAAGAAACGGTTTAATTGTAGACTTTGATCAGGAAAAAATAACCAAAGTTGTTTTTAAGGCCTTGACGGCGAGTAATCAGGGGGATGGCAAAAAATCAAAGAAAATTTCTGATAAAATAACCACTTTATTAAATAGAAGATTTAAAAAAAATGAAATTCCTACTATTGAAGAGATTCAGGACATAACAGAAGAAGTTTTGATTTTAGAGGACTTAGTTAAGACGGCTAAGGCCTATATTTTATATAGAGAGAAAAGAAGAGAAATAAGAGAAGCAGTGAACGTAAGCGAGCAAGCCGTAGATAGAATTGATGAGTATTTGGAAAAATCGGATTGGGAAGTAAATGAAAATGCCAATATGGCTTTTTCATTACAAGGGCTCAATAGATATGGAGTAAATTATATTGTAAAAAGATATTGGCTTAATAAAATATATACAGAGGAGATAAGAGATGCTAATAAGTCAGGCGATTTTCATATTCACGACTTGGACACACTTGGCCCCTATTGTTGTGGGTGGGATTTATATGATTTTTTATTAAAAGGATTTAGAGGTGTCCCCGGAAAATTAGAATCAAATCCTCCAAAACATTTTAGGCCTGCACTTGGGCAAATTGTTAATTTCTTTTACACATTGCAAGGAGAAAGTGCAGGAGCACAAGCTTTTTCAAATTTTGACACTCTTCTTGCGCCATTCATAAGATATGATAATTTGACGTATAAAGAAGTTAAACAAGCCATGCAAGAATTTTTGTTTAATTTGGCTGTTCCTACGAGGGTTGGATTTCAGACTCCATTTACAAATAT
>CAZOJF010000004.1:0-17023 GCA_964580085.1 uncultured Candidatus Saccharibacteria bacterium
AATTGTTTTATTTAAATCGTTAACAATTGTTTGTATTTCTGGTAATTCCGGCATAGCTTTATACTTTTATTGTAGCATTTTAAGAGAATAAATAGATAAAAATAACGAGATTAACTTTATTAAATATTTTATTTCCTCTTTGTTTTTAAAGAATTTTATCTAATTGCTGATTTATAATTTTTGCAAAGAAAAAAGCGAGCAATTGATATTTTTATGTTTAAAATACTTTAGTTTGCTCGCTATTTATAAGGTTGGCGCCCCTGGTCGGAATTGAACCAACGACCCTTTGTCCTCTAGACAAATGCTCTAGTACACTGAGCTACAGAGGCGCAAATTTTTACAAAGAACAATATGATATAATCATATTACTATCTTAGAGAAAATTTGTCAAGACTTCTGGAAAATTAAAAAGCTGAGGAGAAATAATTAACTCACTCCCCCCAGCTTTTAGATTAAAAAACTATACTTTTTCTCTCTTTAGAATCATGTAATACTCTTTAGATTCTTCTAGATAGCAGTAATGAATTAGTTCCCATCCTTCATTTCCAAGTTTATTCAGTTGTTTTTCTCGCTGATCATCACCACCCAAGAACTCTAATTTTCCGTGTTGGGTTATATGCCGATATTCCCATCTTTTTGGCATTCTTTTTTCCTCCTTTCAGGTAATTTTTGGCACAAAAAGGGTTAACTTGAAATATTCAATATCTAGTTTAAAGGACACTAATTTTTCAATTATCTTACGAGTAGTAGCATCTCCAGTATCATCAACCAACCGAAAAAAAGGTTGATTTTCTCCCTTGGAGTCTTCCACTATACTTGAACAAATTGTGACGACAGTTTCTTTAAGCCAAGGCTCTCCTTTAAATTCTTTAAATATCTTTCTCCTCAAATTTCCAGCTCTTTTTTGACTTACCCCGTGAATTTCAATATCTAGCATTTTCTGCCTCCTTTTTTGATTTTTAAATTCTTATATAGAATTACTATTTATTTTATATTTGTATTATATCATATTTTACTAAATTGTCAATATACACTTCTTTTTTATTAAAAAGAAAAATTAAAAAGAGGAGCAAAATTTAACCATCATGCTCCTCTTTTAACTTTAATTATACGACAAGGCTAACTTTTTGCGTATTCTGTTATCCATCATCATAATTTAACCATATTGGCCATTTTCCCATTATATTCACCTCCTTTTGAGTTTTTAAATATCTATAAACACATACTTGTGTTAAATTAATAGTAATGAATAATTAAAAATTGTCAATATCTAATTAAAAAGAAAATCCCGTGATTAAATAAAATGCTCCATTTATTAAAGGAATAATTAAAGGAAATCCGAAAAATATAAAAATTAATAAAATAAATAATTGATATTGAGATAAAAATATCTTTAGATTATCAAATTTTTTAGGCAAAAAAGTAAAAAGGATATGCGAACCATCTAAAGGAGGAATTGGCAATAAGTTAAAAATAGCTAAGATAAGATTTATCCAAACTATATAACTAAAAATAGTTATTAAATTTATAGCAACCTGAGCAGAAAACAAATAAGGAATAAATCTCAAACTTATTCCAAAAACTAAAGCAACAAAAATATTGGCTAATGGTCCAGCCAGAGCAACCTTGGCTTGTCCATAAACTTTATCTCTTAGATTATACGGGTTTATAGGAACTGGCTTGGCCCAACCAAAAACTATACCTACTCTGGAAATAATTAAAAACAAAGGTACAAGTATTGAACCAATTGGGTCTAAATGGCTTATAGGATTTAAAGTCAGACGACCAGCTAACTTAGCTGTTGGATCTCCAAGATAATCTGCCATTAACCCATGAGAGACTTCATGGATAATTACTGAAAAGAGAAAGATTAAAATTATAAAGATTAATATTATTTCCATTGCAATTTTTTTAAAAATATATTATGATAATATTTGTATAATATCAATTAAGTTATTATACTTTTATATTATAACAATATGTCTAGAGTTTGCCAAATTTGTGGTAAAAAATCAATAATGAAAAGAAAGCTGAATAAGCTTAGAGGAAAATACAATCCTACTCCTAAAAAAAGAAAGTACCCAAATCTTCAATGGGTTACTTTGCCTGACGGCAAAAGAGTGAAAGCATGTACAAAATGTATAAAGACACTCTCTAAAAAGAAATAAAATATCATTTCAAATAAAATATCGCCCTATCCAGAGCGGTTTTTTAATAAAAAGCCCTATTATTAATCCATTAATCTCAGAAATAAATCTAAGACGGGAATCGCTTACTAAACATTACATTTAATAAATATGAATCCCTATAAGAAATGTTTGTCTAAGAATTTGTATGGACAACAATAGGACTTGTACTTTTATTATATAGTCTGTAAAACCTAAGTCAAGACCTAGAACATTATGTCTTCTTCTGCTCTTTTGTACTCAAAAATATCTTCGGCGGCAAACCAAAAATCTAATTCATGTTTTGCCTCTTCTTGGGTCTCTGAAGCATGAATAATGTTATGAATAGCCCTTTTATCTTTATTAGCAGCTGTAGCGTCATCAACAGAAAAATCCCCTCTAATTGTCCCCATATCTGCTTGAGAAGGCATAGAACCTCCTACTATCTTCCTAACCATATCAATGGCATGAATCCCCTGGACAATCATTTTAACCATTGGGCCTGAGACCATAAAATCAATCAGCCAGCTACGAACCATCTTCCCAATCTTAAGAGGGTCTTCCGTCCCTAACTCTTCCTGGGCATTAAAACCATATTTTTTATAATTGTTTAATGTCTTTTCTCCTATTCTCTTTATCCACTTCTCATCTTTAGGATAATGATTATCAATCTGATCCTTTGTGGCTTGAAACATTTCAAGAGAAACTATCTTTAATCCCCGTTTTTCTGCTCTGGTTATCACCTCGCCAATTAATCCTCTCTTAACTCCATCGGGCTTAATTAAAACCACGGTTTTTTCTTGTTTTATATTAGTCATAATTTTATTATTGATTAATTATTAATAATTAAATAGTTTCCGTTAGAAACTATTTTAATATCTCCGTCTTGGTCTGTCCTTAAGATATTTATACCAAGTTCTTCCAGATTTTTCAAGACCTGTTCATGTGGATGTTTATAAGGATTGTCTCGGCCACAAGAGATAACCGCAATATCTGGAGAGACGTTCTCTAAGAATTCTCGGGAGGTAGATGTTTTGCTCCCGTGATGCCCAACTTTTAAGACATCGGAATCACAATCTGTTTCAGCTATTATCTTATTTTCAGAAACCTTTGTAGCATCACCCGTAAAAAGGAATGAATTATTTTTAAAACTTAGACGACAGACAATTGAAGTATTATTAGAATCTTTAAATTCTTTTCCTTCTAAGCTTTCCAAAGGATAAAGAATATTTAAGGAAACATCTCCTATTTTTATTTCTTGAGAACTATGAGCAATTATAATTTCGGCATTCTCTTTTTCAATCATTTCTCTCCATTTTTTATATTGAGCTGTATCGCGTATGATTCCGGTCCACAAAATTCTCTTAACGTTATAACTTTCCAAAACATTCAAAAGTCCACTCATGTGGTCTGCTTCGGGATGCGTTAAGATAATAAGATCAATAGTCTTATCCCAGAAAGGCATTTCTTCGACTAACTTTTCTAGAATTGTTGAATTAGGACCACCGTCAATTAGAATCTGACTCTTATAAGGCGTTTCAATAAAAATAGAATCTCCCTGTCCAATATCAAAAAATGTTATTTCTAAAGAATCTTGTTCATTTAAAGAAAAAACAACCTGCCAAACAATTAGATTAATTGAAAATAAAAAAAGAACAATTAAAAAACTTAATTTTTTATGATCTACCATTTACTTTTTATTTAATTCTGCAAGTAATTTTTCAATATTAATACCGTATGTTTCACAAACCTGCCCCAGTTTCAAACTCTCCATCTCAAATTTAGCCATTGGACAAGTTAAACAAGGAAAATTGTATTTTGCTAAAATTTCTTCGGCGTCTTTTTCCTCTAAAACTTTAGATAAAATTGTATCTTTATTAATCATGAAGTTAACCAACCACCATCTACCACTATAGTATGACCTGTTATATATTCACTTTCATCACTTGCTAAAAAAGTAACTGCCTTAGCTATATCATCTGGCTGACCAACTCTGGCATAAGGGATTTTGGAGAGAAGCGCTGTTTTGATATTTTCATCTGCTAACAAATCTTTGGTCATATCTGTTTCAATAACTCCTGGAGCTACCGCATTAACATTAATTTGATATTTCCCCAAATCCAATGCTAATTCCCTAGTCATGTTCACAATCCCCCCTTTGGCTGCACAATAAACACTAGATAACTCAAAACCAACAAAACCGGCAATACTTGCTATATTAACAATTTTGCCATATTTTTGTTCTTTCATTTCGGGGATAATATTCTTTATACACAAAATCACTCCTCTTAAGTCTATCGATAAAATCTTATCTATTTCTGAAGTATCCATTTTATCCAATTCTTCTTGAACAAATATTCCGGCATTATTCACTAAAATATCTATCCGACCAAATTTTTCCTTTGTTAATTGAATAACTTTTTTAATATTTTCCTCATCCGTTACATCTAGCTTCAATGCTAATCCTTGTCCCCCTAATTTTTCAACTTCCTTAACTACTTGTTCACATTCATCTTGATCAATATCCGTAACAACAACTTTAGCTCCATTTTCGGCTAATTTTAAAACAATTGCTTTGCCAATCCCCCTCCTAGCTCCAGTAATAATGGCCACTTTATTTTTTAAATCTTGATACATATATTTTTATAAGTTAAATTTTTTCGACTTTCTTATTTTTAATTGCTTGTTCAATAAGTTCTTGAATTTCAATCTTTTCTTCTTCTAAAATAACTCTCTTTAAATTTGCTTTTGTTTCGGGATGTTTTGCTAAAAATTTCTGACAATAAAATTCTTCTGGTAAAACTGATATATCAAAAGTTCCTATTTCCTTCGCTTTTTCTATTATATCTTTTTTGTCCATTCCGATCAAAGGTTTTAAAACCGGAATATTTATTGCATCCTCAATAACTCTCATATTTTCTAATGTTTGAGAAGCAACCTGACCAATATTTTCTCCAGTAAACAAAACACTAGCTTGTTCTTCTTCGGCTAGAGTTTGGGCAATTCTAAACATAAATCTCCGGCACAAAATACACCCTAACTCCGGATTAGTTTTATGAAAAATAGCTTTCTGAATATCTAAAAAGGAAATTAGATAAAGCTTTGATTTAAACTGATATTTATTTAATATCTTAATATTTTCCCTAATTTTCCCTAAAAACCTCTTATTTGTGTAAAAATGTAAAAAAATCATCTTCACTCCTCTTCTCATCCCATAAAAACTGGATACTGGGGAGTCAATCCCCCCGGATAACAAAGAAATTGCTTTTCCACTTACGCCAACCGGCAAACCCCCTAATCCTTTAATCTTTTCTAAATAAAGAAAAGCATATTTTTCCACTACTTCAATAAAACAAGTTACATCTGGGTTTTTTAATTTCACTCTAAATTTTAGATCTTGGGAATTAAGTTTTTCAAAAATATATTCCCCTACTTGTTCATTAATTTGTTGAGAGGTTAAAGGAAAATCTTTTTCTCCTCTTTTTGTTTCAACTTTAAAAGTTTTAAACTTTTTATCTTTTAAAATCTCTAAAGATTTTATACTCATTTCTTTTATGTTTTGCTTACAGCTTACAGCAAAGCTGAAATATGCAATTCCAAAAACATTTTTTAAGGCCTGTTTGATCTTGTCCTCTCTTATCTCTCCTTTTATTTGAATTAAAATCCTTCCCGAAATCCTTTTTATTTCCCCTATTTGTTTGCAAGAATTTAAAATAAAACTAGTCCTGATATTTTCTATCAATTTTTCTTCAAAGAATTTTCTATTGCCTCCCTTTAAGGCAATCTCGGCATAATGACAAATTATAAAATCGTATTTCATAATATTATTCCTCCTCCTAAAACTTCAAGGCTTTTATAAAAAACTACTGATTGCCCGGGAGTAATTGCTCTTTGCAGTTTATCAAAAACTACTTTATAGGTCAGATTTTTGGTAATTGTGGCCGAAGATGGACAAGATCTATACCTAATTCTAGCCATTACCTTTAATGGTAATTTAGGTTCTTTTCCTGAAATCCAATTTATATTTTTTACCATTAATTCCTTATCCCCCAAGTCCCTTTTATTCTCGGTAACTATTAAGATATTCTTTTTAATATCCTTTTTAAAAACATATAATGGTTTTTTCCCTGAAATATCTATTCCTTTTCTTTGCCCAATTGTATAAAGCCATAGCCCGTTATGTTTACCAATAATTTTACCCTTAGTATCAATAATATCTCCCGAATTCTTTTTGAGATGCTTTAATAAAAAATCATTACACGTACCTTTAATAAAACAAATCTCTTGTGATTCTGGAATATCTGCTAGGGGCAATTTAAATTCTTTAGCTAAATCTTTTACTTGTTTTTTAGTATATCCTCCAATTGGAAATAAAATATGTTTTAATTTTTTTTGATCCAACTGCCATAAAAAATAGGTTTGATCCTTTTCTCTATCTTTGGCTTTTAATAATTTTTGTCCTTGTACTCGAGCATAATGGCCAGTAGCTAAAAAATCAACTCCCATTTTTTTAACTTCTTTTAACAAAAGACCAAATTTGATCTCTTTATTACAAAGAACACAAGGATTAGGTGTTGCTCCCTTTTTATATGCTTCCAAAAAGTAGTTTATAATCTTGTTTCTAAATTCTTTTTTAAAGTCTAAAACAAAAAAAGGGATATTGAGAATTTGAGCTATTTTTCGAGCTCTTTTCTCAGAACCCTTTGAAGAATCAGAGTAAACTCGCATAAAAACTCCAATTGTTTCGGCTCCACTTTCTTTTACTAAAGCTGCTGCTACTGAACTGTCTACTCCCCCAGACATAGCAACCGCTATTTTTTTATTCATGTTTCTAAAAATCCATTAATGATTAAATTTGTGGCTTGTGTTTCGGTAAGCCCTTTCATTCTTAAATAAGTTAACTGATCTTGAGAAATTCTCCCAATAGAGGCTTCGTGTGTTATTTGAGCAAGTTTATTTTTACAAACTAATTCTGGTATCAAGGAGATATTAGATTCTTTATCAATTAATAATCCCTGACAATCTAAATGCCCTTTGCTCTCCGAATCAGCAATGACTTGAGAATGAGCTAAAACTTTACTGGCTTTTCCACCAACTAATCTAAGATTAATAACTCCTGAAGATCCTTGACCTTTTAATGTCAAAACATCTTTTATGCTTGTTTCTGTTTCTACACAATTTGCTATCATTTTTATATCACAACTCGCTCCAGCAGCAAGATTGAAGGAATTATTTATTTTAAGTTTTTGGGGAGTATAAAGAGTTTTATAGGTATAATCTAATTTTGAATTTTTCCCCAAAATAAATTCATATTCTGGTTCAACAATGTCTTTTTCCCCCCAAGTATGGATATGATTATATTTTAAAGAAGAGCCTTGTCTGAGAATGATTTTACCACTAGCTTTATGTTTGCCTCTTAAGGTTTTTTTTAAACTATTACAAGATCCTTGAAGAGAAAGCTTTAAGTCTTTCTCTATAATTAAAAGATTCTGAAGTTTTTGAGTAATATTTTTATGAGCAATAGAAATACAAGAAAAAAGAGGAAAATCTATTTGATTTCTTACCCAGATAAAATAGCCCTGCTCTGGTCTTTTCAGAAAATATTTTCTGGTCCAATTAAACTTTTCCCAGGCTTGAGGACTAGTTAGAAGGATAACTCCATTTACCTTAAGAATATTTTTTACCTTATTATCAATCTGCCAAAAATGGACATTTCTTGCACTTTTCATAGCCATATTTTTTAATAATTTTTAATACTTTTTTATAATTTTTGTCTCTACAAATAATTTTCCCGGAAATCATGACATTGGTAATATTTGGTTTTAAAAAATTTAAAATAGCTCCAGAGTGAGTGATTAATAAAACTGAAATCTTTTTATCTATTAATTCTTTTTTTATTATCTCGGCCACATTTTTTATCTTTTTCAAATCCAGTCCCGAATCAACTTCATCAAAAATTACTAATTTCGGATTCAAGGCTAATATTTGGACAAGTTCTGATACCTTTTTTTCTCCCCCTGAAAAATCCAAGTTTAGGTCTCTTTCTAAGAGATGCTTATCAAATACTTGTTCCAACTCTTTTAACTTAGAATCCTTAATAACTGAAATTTTATCTAATAATTGAGAAGTTTTAACTCCTTTTATTACTGGTGGTGACTGGAATGATAAAGCAATACCTAATTTTACCCTTTTTTCTGGGGCAAGATCTGTAATTTCTTTGCCTTGAAAAAATATCTTTCCGGCTACTACTTTATATTTCGGATTGCCTAAAATAGTATGACAAAGTGTACTTTTGCCAGAGGCGTTAGGGCCTAAAAGTACCTGAACATCACCCTTCTCCATTTGAAAGTTCACTCCTTTTAATATCTGTTTCCCGTTACCTTTAACTTTTAAATTTTTGATTTCTAAAAACATTTTATTAAACTAAACCCAGAATCATGGCTACGCCCAGAGCTATAATTATAATTCCAGTAATTAAATCAAGATATTTAATATTTCTGGCTTGCCAGCTTGAAATGTCATCTATTTTTGAAAGCCCAAAATAAACTATTAAAACCATAATTAGCATTGGCAGGACAAATACTAAATTATAAAGCAAAAGCAGAGGGAAAGCCTTTAAAATCCCAAGAGAACATAATATTCCTCCGCAAATAATATAAGGCCCTATGGTACAAGGAAGTAAAAAAATGGTAACAAAGGCTCCCACAAGAAAAGCTCCCATAGGACTTGTTATTTTGGAGATAATTTTATTAACCTTGGGGACAACATTACAAGTAGCCTGGGATCGAAAAAAATCTCTTAATTTTAAAATACCTAAAAGCATAGCCCCGGCTCCTAAAGCTTGATAGAGCCAAATTCTAATTGAAGTCAATGTCTGGATAACTTGAAATGATCTTATAATAACCAAGCCGTAGAACAGATACATTACAAAAACAGAAATAACAAAGGCCAGTCCGGCCAATAAAACATTTCTTTTCTTTTGGGGATTGTAAGCTAAAATCGTAATCAACATTAAACTCAAAACAGCCAAAGCACAAGGATTAATGGCGTCAATAAGAGCTAAAGATAAAACTTTAGTTAAAGTGAGTTTTGTTTCTAACAAAACCTCTGATTCAGTTTCAACTTTAAAACTTAGGGCATTATCAAATTGAATAGATGAACCTGATAATGGAACGCTTATGGACTCAATAGAGATATAATGAATCTGGCTTATAACATCGGAGACATTTTCAGCAGTAATTAAGCTTTGGAGAATTTTATTAGAGTTAATCTGCTCAGAATTTTTTGCTTCTACTTTTTCTCCTCGCCAACCAAAAATCCATTCTTTTTCTTGATCAGTTTTTATCAAAATTCTATCTCCCGTCCATATTTTCGGCTGACTAGATAAAGTAGTTAAATTTAAATCTTCAAATTTTTGAGAATCTCTATTTATTAATGGGCAGGGATTGTTTTCCAGTTTTTCAATTTTTTCTCTGACGTTTTCTAAAATTGGTTTGTCTCCCGTAATAATATCCTGATGAGATTCCGTAAAAATAATCATGGGAAGACCACGACAAGAAGTGGGACCACCCGGAATACAAGCTGGAAGATTGTAATTCTCACAATATTTATCAAGTAAAGTGGCATTCCCCTTTTGTTGATAAATTTCATATTCAATAATGACTAGGTTCGGATATTCTTTTAATAAATCTTGAAAAATTAACGGATCTGTTTTAGCACAATGGGGACAACCAACACCAGTAAAATAAACAGCGCAAGAAGGAGTTTCCGTATTTTCAGCAAAAGAAAAAGAACTAGGAATTAAAAAAAATCCTGATATCAGAAATAAAAAAACAAATAATCCTAAAAATTTTCTCAATTTTTTAGAAATCATAAATAATACTTATAGTTTATTAATACAGTTCTTCTGCTGATAAACTAATAAAAATAGAGGGGTTGTTTTGGTTATCAAAACGAGCTTCAATCCATAACGGATCTCTAGCAACATTTGATATTTCAACTTGGTCAATCAAACCATTAAAAGAATAACTCTTATAAACTTGACCTAAAGATGAAATCCAACTTTCTTCTTTATATCTACCAATTTCAGCAAATTTTTCTCCTTTTTTTGTAAGGACCCCCTGAGGAACATTTTTTATTGATTTTTCTTCACCGTCTAAATAAGAGATTAATTGTTCTCCATTATAAACAAAAGTTAAATAATGCCACTCATCTTTTTCCAAAGGAGTTTTTAAATATATTTGATATAATTTTCCAGAGATAGATGCCCTAAATATATTATCCTGTTTGTTTATTATTATTTGCCAAGCGCCATATTGGTCTCCTTCCCATCCAATAATTCCCCGGCCTTCTTGTTCTTCTTGAGGTAAGATCCAGACCCCAATTGTTATATTGTTTAAATCAGAAAGCAAAGATGAGTCTTCCAGAGCAACAAAATCATCAATGCCATCAAATTGATATGCTGTACTTATTTTTCCCTCAACTCCTTGTTTTAAATCCCCATATACTTTTCCATTAATATTGTTGATGGTGGAATCAAAACTATCTCCGGAAATTTCTTCAAAATGCTGAACCATCAAAAAGTTTTCATCCCACGTATCTTTATCGTTAAGTTCAAGCGTTTTATCGTTGCCATAATAAATATAAATTTCTGTATTTTCTATGGAAGACAAAAAAGGAATTTTAACCCAAGCGAACAACTCCCCAGTTAAAGAATTATAGCTTTCTATCTCTCTTTTTAATTTATTGTTATTAGCATCAATAAAGATAATATCTTTCCCGACCCTTTTGGCATTTTCTTTTAAACTTTCATCTTCTATGTGCACAAGCAATGAAAAGTCAGTTAAGTCATCAATAATTTTTGTATGGTCGATAATCATTTTCTTTCTGAATCTCCAATTATAGTCATACCAAGTTACTTCACCTAATTCACCTGTATAAATAGCCTCCCCACTTGGAGAATAAATTTGATAAATTTCTTGCTTCTTTTCTAAAACAGCATAAATTTTATATTCGGCATTATTTCTAGCTGTTTTATACCAATAACAAAACTTAGAATCAGGCTGGTCATCTTTAAAAAGAGGGTCCTCAGGAATTTCAGAAATATAATCTTTAATTCCTTCAAAAAAAATCCCTTTTTCTATTTTGTCTCTTTCTAAACATTTCCATTCTCTAATCTCTGGATATTTCCCATAATCCCGGTAATAAGCGTTTAGGGCTTTTTCTAATATAGCTAAGTCTTCTACCCTTTTATTATCTCTTTTTTCTGGGTATATGCCTCTGACAAAAAGAAATATAACCAATAAAAAGAACAAAATAATTATTACGTAAAATAAAATCTCAAGAGAGGAAAATCTTTGAAATTCTCTCTTCTTAAATAAATTTGTTATTTTATTTTCCATTTTGATTATTGTTTAAGAAAACTTGACTGTGAAAATAAGCAAATCTTATCTTTTTACTTTGATTTACTTTTTTAAAGATATTTTGGGTTATTTTACTTGATATCTCATTACGATTAGATGCCAAGGTAAGATAACGAACAAAAATATCAACTCCGCTGGGTTGAAAATAAGTTCGTGAATAAGGTTTCTGAGTGTTTTTTTCATAGTCCTTAAGAACAATCTGAGCAGATTCTTCAGCTATTTTCTGAGCTCCATCAATATCACTATCAAAAGTTATTGGGAAACTTACTTGATCTAAAATGAAATTATCTTTTCTCGTATAATTGATAATGTCTTCCTCAAATAATTTAGCATTCGGAATTAGAATAGTTCTCCCCGATATTTCCTCAGATGGTATGGTACCCCCAATTTCTTTAACATGAACATGAGTTAAACTAATATCTGAAACATCCCCCTTAACGGTTCCAATGATTACTCTATCTCCAATTTCAAAGGGTCTTTTTACAACCAACATTAACCAAGCAGCCATTCCACTAATTGGTCTTTGCAAAGCAAAGCCAAGGGAGGCACTTATCAAACCAGCAAATAATCCAATACTAATTAAAGAACCAGAATAGGATAATAATCCAAATATAATCAAAAATAAAACAACAATATATTTAATCGCTCTAGAAAAAATCTCAATATCGGAACGTTCTTTTTTATTCTTTGCTCTTTTAAGAAGAAACTTTTTGAGGAAATTAAATATATAACAAAAAATCCAATATAAAATTATAATGCTAATTACTGTAAAGGAAATTTTCAAAAACAAGTTTCCACTAAATTGATCCATAAAATTAAACATATTTTTTAATTTAAATTTGTTATTTCACTTATAATTATAGCAACTTTTTCAGAAAATAAAACCTATATATATGGTAAAAAAATTAAAATACCAATAAAAATAGAACCAATTGTTACAACTAAAACTGCTGAGGCTGAAAGGTCTTTTATCCTTCTAATTTTATGATTAAACTCGGGTTCCAGAAAATCTAAAATTCTTTCAATTTGAGAGTTAATCAACTCCAAGCCTAAAACTAAAACAATAGTCAGTATTAAAACTACTCTTTCCAAGGTAAGCAATGGAAAATAAAACATAAAAAAAATAACTAAAATTGCAACTGTTATTTGAATTTTAAATGTCTGTTCTTCTCTAACCGCTGATTTTAAACCCACAATAGCTACTTTTATACTTGATTTTAACTTTTTTAAATTAATCATATATTTTGTATTATATCAAATTATATAAATTTATCCAAAAAAACTGGAGCAAAATATTATATTGCCCCAGTTATATAAAACTTTTACTTATGCCATTCTCTTGTGTTGTCATTAAATGTATACCCGAATGTTCTAAACATTTGTTTACATCTTGTTTCAACTTTTTCACTTTTGGCATCATTTATGTTAAATGCTACTAACTGCTCATTTAAGGGATTTCCATTTTTATATAAAAAATAATATCTTTTCCCTTTTTTTATAGTAAATTCTTCCTTTTTTTTCTCGTTCTCTTTTCCTGGCAAATTCCCTTTCACCAATTCTTCGAATATAGTTTTCATGCTTTCTCCTTTTTTAATTTTTTATTTAGAAACAAAAAAACTACAATACACCTCCTTTGTTTATTTTTTAAAGAGCGAAGTAGAAATAAAAAATAGCAATATACTATTGATATGTTGCTATTATAACACAATTAAAAAAACGAATCAAGTATTTTATTAAAATCTCTATTCTAATTTTACTGCTGTGCCATAAACTAAAAGTTCAGCTGCTCCAGACATTATTTGAGAAGTAGTAAAGCGAATACCTATAATTGCATCTGCTCCAAGATCTTCAGCATTCTTAAGCATTCTCTCCATAGCTTCTTCTCTAGCTTCATTCAATGCTTCGGTATATTCTTTTATTTCTCCGCCTACAATATTCCTAAACCCTGCTATAATATCTTTTCCTATATTTTTGGCCCGGATAGTATTGCCCCGAACTAAACCCAAGCTTACTTTAATCTGTTTACCCGGTACATTGTTTAAGGTTGTTAAAATCATATAATTATTTTTCTTTTAATTTCTCTTTAACAAGAGAAGCTAAGATGATTATTGCGCCTGATATTATAGCAAGGATCCCATATCTAATTATAGCTGGGACTGTTGTGTCTCGAAAAAACTCATATAAACTAAAACTAATTAAAGCAACAACTCCTAGAGAAAATAATGTTAACCCTAAAATATTTAAGAATTTCATTTTAATTTATTTCGTAAGTGATATTTACATTAACTTCTATTTTGTTTTCACCTGTTTCTATCTGGGGTGCTTCATCTCCTGCATCCATTGCTACTGATTCTTCAAAAGCGTAATAACGAGAAACTATCCCTTTCTCATTAAAATTAACAATTCTTACTAATTTAACCCCTAATTGAGATGCTAATTCTTTTGCCTTATCTTTAGCCTTATCAATCGCCTGCTCCCGGGCTTGTTTTTTAATTTCATCCTCATCATCAATAGTAAATCGTAAATCACCAACTTGATTAGCCCCAGCATTAGTAGCTTTCTGAATAATAGTGCCTATTTTCTCCATATCTCTGATTTTTATTTCTAGAGATTGTCTAACTTCATAGCCGACTAATATCCTTCTTCCATTGGGATAAAATTGGGTTTCCTTCTGCCATTCATATCTAGGATAAATATTAAACTTTGTTGTCTTTAAATCTTTTGCCTCTACTCCTTGCTCTTTTATAGAATCAATAACTGTATTCATCTTTGTTGTATTTTCGGCCATTGCCTCGGCTATCTCTTTCTTTTCGGTTATTACTGAAAAACTAGTCAGAGCTAAATCCGGCTTAGCATAAACTTCACCCGTCCCCGAAACAGTTATTGTATTTTTACTTTCTATCTCTTGACCAATATATCTTCCTTGTTTAATTTTATTTTGGATACTAACAAAAACACAAATAGTTAAAATACATAAAAAAATTATTAAAATAACACTAAATGTTCTAAATAAAATTTTATGCTCGTACTTATATATTTTAGAACCTTGTTCTCCAAACATATTTTTTAATTAATATTATTTGATAACAACCTTTATCGTAAACCCATTATAACACAAAAGAACTCTTTAAAAGAGCTCTCTTGATTTAAATTTCTTATCTCCAAAGTCTATTTTTTCATCGGTCTAGCTTCGTCTACTATAATCTTTCTGCCGTCTAATTCTTTCCCGTCAAACATTTCTTTTGCTTTGGCAGCTTCTTCACCGGAAGCCATTTCTACAAAGCCAAAACCTTTTGACCTTCCCGAAATTCTATCTTTGATAATTGTAACAGATTCTACTGCGCCCGCTGCTGAAAAGAATTCCTTGAGACTATTATCTGTTGTGTCATAAGATAGACTTCCTATATAAAGTTTCTTTTCCATTTTTCTCAAATAATTAATTTAGATTACGACCTGTTCTTTTTAAGAACACGACATTTATTTTTAAAATCTAGAAATAAACATACTTTAAATATACAGGAAACGTTTTATCCTGTCAAACTATCTTTTTTAAATAAATTATTTCTTAAAAAACAATATATAATAAACTCTTGCTAAACAAAGAACCGTAGCCACGATAAACCACCAAATATTAATATCTAAAATTGATGGTATCCATTTTATTAAAATTACACCAATAAACACACCTGCAAACGCTACTAATTTAACATCTATCCACCCCATTTTTTTAACAGAATTGTTTGCCCATTGAAAGAAAGCCATATTTTTATTTTAAATTATTAATCTCCGACCTTTATAAAATTATGTCTTTTCCCTATTCTTAATAAAGAATATTATACTGTTTATAGAGCCAATCAAAAAACCCAAAGGACAAATAAAAATAGCAATAATAAAAAAGATTACATGTAAGGCTTCCATTAAACTCTTTAATAGAATAATATTACTTGATATCTCTGCCAATCCATAAAAAACATTATGTAGAAAAACAAATATAAAGAAACTAATCGCCGAAACTCCGGTTAATGATAAATATTTCTTAAGTTTTTCTGGTATATTTTGTTTTAAAATTAAAAACATTAATAAAACTCCTAATAAAGAAAAAATAACAAAAGGTACTAGAAAAAACAAAGAACCTTTAAAAAGTTCTCCTATTGCTTCTACAAAAATTTCTCCCAATATTAAAAGAAAAAATAATATTAGAGTATAGAACGTTATGATTAAAGATTTTCTCATTACTATATTTTACCACTTTAATTTTACTTTTAAAGTAATAAATCTTCGGCTTGTTTTTTAAGAATAAGGATTTGTTTCTCTGGAATTTTCAATTTTTTAGATAATCTTTTGGAATCAATATCTAAAATGTCTTGAGCCAACATCATCTTCTGGGAAACAAAAAAATTAGCTAGATAAGAATTTAGACCTGGTAAAATTGTAATCGGATAAAACTTATTTTCTCCAATTAAACGCTCTAGCCCTTGGGCCCTGGGATACCTCCACCCTAAAGCATCTATACCTATACATTTAAAATAATCTAAGGTTTTTTGGGTAAATTTAGCATTAGTAACCATCATTGTTTTTACTTCAAACCCTTGATCTTTTTTAGATTTAAAAAATTGACTATTAGAAATGTCTAAAAACCGAGCATAGTTAGCTAGAGCATCTCCAGAATGAACTTTCTCCCCTGGTAAATTTCTGTATTTACATTCACCAACATATATTAAATTCCCCTTCTGAGCCACAAAATCTATCTCATAACTGCGGATACAGTGACCAGGTATATATTGATTAATCTTTACGCTATATCCTAATTTTCTAAAAATCTCCCCAATAAATTTTTCAAAAGGAAAGCCAGTTGGCCCCAACTTTTTAATTCCTCTTTTTAAATTAAATCTTAACGCTGCTCGGGGGGTTTCCGAATGTAACATTTTTATTACCTTTGAAAAGATCTCTGATGTTTTAATCCCAGGATAAGCTTGTTTTTTAATAACCTGGGCAATATCTTGAGCCAAACCCTTTGAGGCTCCAACTCTTCTGGCTGAATTATATACTTTTTGAAAAGAAAACGGCTCTTTCTCCCCGCTTAAATTAATAACATATAAAGAATTCATAAAATTAGTTGTGCCTTTATATTTTTTCTTTTTTATACTCAAAATAAGAATAAACAATGGTATACATTGAAACTGACAATGCTGAAATCAAGACTAAAAATATTATATATTTAGGGAATAAAATCCCCATAAAACTAATTATTCCTAGAATTTTGAATAATTTACCTCCAATTTTATGAGTTTTATTCCAAACATTTTCGCTGCTTAATGTCCAAGGAGTTCTGATGCCAATAAACCAATTTCTCTTGGCGTTTTCCATTAAGACGCCTGCATAATAAAAGATTATTCCTATAGCCGGCATTATAAATATATTCATATCAAATCTTTT
>CAZOJF010000004.1:17123-22729 GCA_964580085.1 uncultured Candidatus Saccharibacteria bacterium
TTAGACATATATCCATCAACTTGTCCTTGGATATTCCAATGGGAAGCCATCATGTTTGGCATTTGAGCATAAAAATAAATTCCAATAATAAAAGATATTAATATAATCCCTAAAATAATTATTTCACTTTTTCTCATATCTTTATTTATTTAAAAAGATTTTTTGAGTTGGATATGCAAATTCAATATTTTCTTTCTCAAATTCTTCCTTAATTTGTAAGTTAATCTCCTCTTGAATATCCATATGTTGTTTATAATCAGCACTGTTTAGATAATAAACTATTTCAAAATTAAGACTAAATTCCCCAAATTTTCCAAAATGAACTCTATCTAACTCAACTAATTCAAATTTTTCTATTATTTTTTTTAATATCAAAGGTATTTTTCTAAGTTTTTCTGTTGGAGTATTATAAACAATTCCTAAAGTAAAAGCATTTCTTCTCTTCTTCATTTTTTTGTAATTATGAATTCTGGCTTCTGTCAACTGCTTATTCGATATTATCAATTCTTCTCCTTTGAGTGTTTGCATACGAGTTGATTTTATCCCAATATTTTTAACAGTACCAGAATCATCTCCAACAACAATATAATCACCTATTTGAAATGGCCTATCAAAATAAATAGAAAATGAAGCAAAAATATCTGACAAAATACCCTGGAGAGCGAAAGCAATGGCAACTCCTCCAATCCCTAGTCCAGCCACCAGAGCCGTAATATTATACCCTAATGATTGTAGAGTTATTACTATTACTAAAATCCATAAAAGTACTTTCAACGCTTTACTAAAAAGATAAATTATAGAAGGATCAAATTCTCCTTCTTCCTTTGTTTTTTGTATTCTAATCACTTTTTCCGCTCCATAATCAATAATTTCCTGCCCGGCCTTAATAAAATAATAAGCCGTAAGAATAACTAAAGGATATAATACAAATTTATTTGTTATTACTGGTAAGTTTAAAA
Organism: uncultured Candidatus Saccharibacteria bacterium; assembly: GCA_964580085.1. Lineage (GTDB taxonomy): Bacteria > Patescibacteriota > Minisyncoccia > Minisyncoccales > CG1-02-41-26 > CAYUWK01. Next base: position 18,083 of record CAZOJF010000004.1, read on the forward strand.
ATTGAAAACTAATATACAAAGAAAAAAGGATATAAAAAGGTAAATTAACAAAACTTATAACCTTTACTAATAAATTTAAGAAATCTGCTTGTTGATGATCAGCTATTTTTCTAATTTTTTCAATTAAAAATCTTTTTAAAATCTTTAAACAAATAATTATTAAGAAAAAGATTATTAAGGCAATAAAATAATTTTTTATGGGATTATTCCAAAAAGTATTATTGGAAAGTATTTGTTTGAATAAATTTATTATGTTTATCATATATTTTTTAAAAATAATTAATTTGCATAGCTTGGCGGACTTCTCCCATTGTTTCCTGAGCTATTTTCCTTGCTTTCTTAGTGCCTTGCTCTAACATCTCCATAATCATTTTAGGATTTTTTTCTAATTCTTTTCTTTTAGCCTGAATTGGTTTAAGTAAATTTTCTAGTATTTTTATTAATCTTTTTTTGACTTCTACATCTCCTAGCCCTCCTTTTTGATAAAGCTTTTTTAGTTTTTCCAACTCTTTCGGATCATTATCAAAAGCATCTAAATAATCAAACACTATATTACCTTTAATTTTACCTGGGTCTTGAACACGGATATGCTTGGGATCAGTATACATATTCATAACTTTTCGGTTTACTTCTTCTTTGGAATCAGAAAGATAAATTGCATTATTCAGCGATTTACTTGCTTTACCTTTGCCATCTATACCCGGCAAACGGCTTGTTTTAGAAAAGAAACCATTACATTCTATTAAGATCTTATGGCCTTTACCATAAGTTCTATTAAACTTTCTAACAATTTCGTTGACTTGTTCTAAAATTGGCATTTGATCATCTCCCACCGGTACAAGATTAGCTTTAAAAATAGTAATATCAGCTGCTTGGCTTATAGGATAAGTTAAAAATCCAACCGGGACATTAGCCCCATATCCTTTTTGCTTCATTTCATTTTTTATAGTTGGATTTCTCTGTAATCGGGCTAAGGTAACAAGATTAAGAAAATATAAATTTAATTCGGCAAGTTCTGGAATTGCTGATTGGATAAGAATCGTTGTTTTTTTAGGGTCTATGCCGACCGAAAGATAATCTATGGCTACTTGTAATATTGCTTTTTTTATTTTTCCCGGATTATCGGCATTATCTGTTAAGGCTTGCGTATCGGCCAGCATGATAAATTGTTCACAAGAGTTTTGAAGTTTTACCCGGGATTGCAAAGAACCAACAAAATGCCCCAAATGTAAAGGACCTGTGGGCCTATCTCCAGTCAATATTCTCTTTCTTTTGATTTCTTTCATATTTTTATATTTAGTATTTTATTTAATTTTATCAGAGAATACCTTTATTATCAATAAATAAAAACCCGAGGGATAATACCCTCGGGAAAATTTATATAATAAAAATTATAAGATTTATTTTCCAAACAATCCCTTAAACCATCCCCAAATGCCTCTGGCATCCTTTTCGTTTTGAACCATTTCTTGTAATCTAGTTTGTCCTTGCTCCATGCTCTGAATCTGCTTTTGCATTAATGTTTTAACTTCTTCCTCACAATCACATTGGCCTTTAAGGTCTTTAAGCTGTTGGAGTCTTATTCGATTTTGATCAACCAAGTTTTGTAATTCTGTAGCTGTTTCCTGATCGCCACCAGCAAAAAATCTGACGATTCTATTTCTGTTTCTAATGGTTTCTTCTGCCTTTATGCTTTGTTGAATAGAATTATCAAATTCTCTGGCAACTTTAGAAACATTATGGCCGACACTACCAACTAAATCTTCCATAGAAAGAAATGCTTGTACTGCTGTTCTTACTTGGTTTTGATTTTCATAAGCTTTTTGCAAATTTCCTTTCATTGATTTAATTTCTTCAATCATTTTGTCTCTCTTTTCTTGTATCATTGATTTCAACTCATTGACTGTCCTAGCTCTTAATTGCTGTCCATTTCCGTTACCAGGCAAACCATTTTCTTCTTGATCCTGTTCTTGTGTCTGCTCTTGTGTTTGTTCTTGTTGTTGCTGTTGATCTTGTTGTTGCTGTTGATCTTGATCTCCTTGTCCTTCATCTTGTCCCTGATCTTCTGACCCTTCACCCTGCTGTTGATTTCCTTGTTGATCTTCTGCTGGCAAACTACCTTGACCCTGGCTTCCTGTATCTTCATTTTTAGCAATAGCTAAAGAGAATATACTTAAACTAGCAAAAACAAATAAAATTAAAAATATACTAACTATTCTTTTCATGTATTTATATTTTAAACTTTTTAATCTTCGACCTTTGATATTATTTATTTTCTTCTTTGTCCTTGGTTTCTTTTTTAATAATTCGCCAATGATAAAGATATAATGGCAAACCAATTAAAATTAAAGATAAATTTAAAGATGCATCTCGATGTCTTCTAGTAACTACGGGATCAATTTTCAGACTAGTTTCTTTCCAATTATTATAATCAACTAACCAACTTTCAATATCACTTTTTTCTTCTTTGGAAAGACATACTTGATTTTCTTCATCTATTTCTTTTTCAAAGTTCTCTATTTCTGAAGCTGAAAAAGGAGTTGGTATTTGTTTATAAAGAATCCTCTGTTCTTCTTCGGCTTGAGTAAAAATAAATGCTTTAAGCCCCATATTAAGAAAATTAACTCCTCCAATAATTAAAAGTATTAACCCTAATAAGGTAAAAATATAAAGATAAATTGTTCTGACTAAAGATTGTTTTTCCATATTTTATTGTATTAACCCGGTACACCTCCAATTTATAACTCCTTCTCTAGTTATTATATCAATAACACAAGCTGGATTACATCCTTGTTTCTCAATATCTAAATCTATCCAGCATGTCCCCGTATTTTCATTACAGAAATAAGTATCTTTTAGCCTATTACCACATTCACTTTCTATGGCAATTTGCTTAGCATCGGTTAAACTTAATACTCTCTTAGTGTCTTTATCCAGACAATACTCTTCCGTAAATGTTTGGTCATCTGTTTTACATTGCAGAGGGTAAGTTTCCAGAATTGGATATCCCGCTTTCACGCATTCATCAAAGTTTTTTATGTCTTCTTGATTATCTTCAAAAACCCCTTCACATTTATTATCTATACATTTACAAAAATCTGGTACCGCACAAAAACATTCTCCACCAGTTTCTGTTGGAAGATTGTCTTTACCATAACAACCACAATTGCAATCTCCATCTTGGCCAAAAACAACACAATTGTCATCTTCCGTGCATTCTTCTGTTATATCTTGCTCTTCTTCTAACGGCATTCCTTCTTCGGGTGCTGATATTGATTGTTTCATTAAATAATATGATCCCAAAACAACTATTATAATAATTATTACCGCTATGATTTTATTCATATTTTTTATTTTTATTCTAACTATTATAATTTTAACTAATTTAGAAACTTCTGTCAAAAGAATAATTACTATATTTTAATTATCTTTTCCCATGGTAAATCTGATTTTCCAAAGTGACCATAACTGGCAGTTCTGCTATAGATAGGCCTGAGTAAATCTAAGGTCTCAATAATAGTTCTAGGCCTAAAATCAAATTTATGTTTAATAATATTACTTAGGTTTTCTCCCTTTTCGTTAATTATTTCAACCATTAACGGTTCCGCTTTCCCTATGGCATAAGATACGGAAACTAAACATTCTTTAGCTAGGTTGTTAGCTACAATGTTTTTAGCAGCAAAACGAGCCATATAAGCAGCTGATCTATCGACTTTACTGGGGTCTTTACCAGAAAAACATCCTCCTCCGTGGGGAATCAATCCCCCATAGGTATCAACCATTATTTTACGCCCTGTCAATCCAGTATCTGCTGAAAAACCTCCCCTGACAAATTTACCTGTTGGATTTACTAAAATCTCAACGTTGTTAATATCTCCTACAATAGGTTTTATTAATTTTTCAATAATTGTTTTTCGAATTTCTTCTTGAGAAACATTTTCATCATGCTGACAACTAATTAAAATTGATCTAATTTTCCCATCTTGCATGGTTACCTGAGATTTACCATCTGGTCTAAGCCATAGAATCTCTTTATTCTTTCTTAATATCTCTAATCCTTTGGTTAACTTATGAGCCAAAACAACTCCTTTAGGCAAAAACTCTTTTGTTTCGTCAGTGGCATAACCATACATTATTCCTTGATCTCCTGCTCCCCCTGTATCTACTCCCTGAGCAATATCAGGAGATTGGTAACTAATGTTTGTTATTATCTTTAAATCATCTTCATACCCAATTTTCCGATAAACATCTTCGGCAATTTTTTTAAAATCAACGTCAGCATTTGTAGTCACCTCTCCTCCAACTAATAATAAGTTATGTCCTCCAAAACTTTCTATGGCTACCCGAGATTTTGGATCTTGAGCTAAACACTCATCTAAAATAGCATCTGAAATCTGATCACACATTTTATCAGGATGTCCAGATGTCACACTTTCAACAGTATAGATTTTCGTATTATTAAACATAAATATATTTAAGTTAATTAAAATAAAAATTCCTTCTAATTAGGAAGAAAGATTTGTAAAAACTAATTTAATAGTTTTGATCGACCCTTATCTTCCCTCAGCTGAGGTTGGATTTGGCACCTTCTTTAAGTAGTCAACTTAAAGGGTTACCGGCAGGATCATAAGGCCTTATCCCTCCCCT
>CAZOJF010000005.1:0-18598 GCA_964580085.1 uncultured Candidatus Saccharibacteria bacterium
TAGGATTCGAACCCGTCTTGGTCGCAAGAACTACACTCAAGTTTGCTATGGTGGCCCTAACCGGAGTCGAACCGGTATTACCAGCTTGAGAAGCTGACGTCCTAACCATTAGACGATAGGGCCAATTCTTGGATATTAGCATACAAAAATAAAAGTGTAAATTATCTAACGTTCAGGAGGAATTTGCCATAAATCAACAATATATCTAGCTATTTCACTAAATAAAGGAGCTGCTGAATAACTAGAGGCGCTAGCTCCTTTAGGATTCTCTAGTTTAACTAAAATTAAAACCTTTGGATCATCAGATGGTAAATATCCTATAAAACTATGCATGGTTCTGTCTTTAGAATATCCTCCTTGCTCTAGAGCAATTTGGGCAGTCCCTGTTTTCCCAGCTATAAAATATCCTTTAACCTGTGCTCTCCGAGCATATATATTATCGACTACACTAACTAACATGGAAGTTAGTTTATCACTTGTTTCTTCAGAAATAACTCTTCTTTGTATCTCTGGCCTAATCTCAATCTCTTCTCCATTGTCTTTTATTATTTTTTGGACAATATAAGGTTTCATTAGGTTGCCTCCATTAGCTATAGCTGAAAAAGCAGTTATTAATTGTATAGAAGTAGTATCGATCCCCTGGCCAAAAGAAGCCGAAGCAAAATCTCGAGGATAGCCATTTCTTAATACATTATTTAAAGAAAACTCTTCGGCTTGTAAATCAATTCCTGTTTTTTCAAAAAACCCGAACTTTTCTAAATATTTCAAAAAGAGCTTTGTCCCTAATTCTCGTTGAACAAATACAGCTCCGGTATTTATTGATTTTTCCAAGACATTAGTCATGGTTTGCTCTCCCCAGACTCTTTTCTCATAATTATAAATAAGCGGTCCTCCTAAATTAACAAATCCTTTGTCTACGTAAGTTGTTTCGGGAGTTATCAAGTTTTCTTCTAGGGCTGCAGCCATGGTTATGGCTTTAAAAACTGAACCGGGTTCAAAAAGCTTTTGGGTAGAGGCGTTCCGAAAAACCTCCAGATTAGTCTCTTCCTTATATTTGTTTGGGTCAAAACTTGGAAAAGTTGCTAAACTAATTATTTTACCAGTTGTTGGTTCTATAACTATTATTTCTCCAGCATCAATATCCCATTGTTCTTTAGCTTGTCTTAGCTTTTTTTCACAAAAAAATTGGATATTATAATCCAATGTTAAAACAAGATCTGACCCTTGTTTAGGAGAATTAAGATTCTCATTTTTAGAAAATAAACTTAAATAACCCCAAGGAGATCGTTGCTGCTCTGTAAACCCTTCGGTTCCTTTTATTATTTTGTTAAAATATCCTTCAATCCCATATTGACCATCCCCGGCTTGATTAACAAATCCTATCAAAGAAGCTGCTAGAGAATTTTGGGGATAGAACCTTGTTTGTATCTCATCTACGTATAATCCTTTAATATTATTACAATTCTTTTTAAATTCCTGAGCCTGTTCATCATCAATCTCTTTTTTAAAAGTTTCTCCTTTTTCAATCTCAAGTAATATTTCATCTTTTGGTTGCTGTAAAATATCCTCTAAAAGCTCAGCTGTTTTATTTTTATCTTCTATTTTGTTTGAAATAATATATAATATATTTTTTTTAATATTTTGGGCTAAAATTATTCTATTGTTATTCTTATCTTCTAAAAAAAAATCACCTCGTTCGCCGATTGATTCTTCGATAAATGTTTGTTGCCCTTTGGCTATGGCCTGCCAATAATCTCCATTTTTAATTTGTAAAATAAATAAACGGTATACGCCAACTAAAGAAATAAGGATAAAACAACAGAATATAACATTAAGAGAAAATTTTACATCTTTCATCTTATTGTGATTCTTGAGCTAAGTAATCTTCGGAAATAAAAATATATTTGACTTGATCAACTTTTACTAATTCCAAATTCTTAATTTTGTCTTCTATTGTTTCTAAAGAATCAAATCCGCTTACTTTTATCTCTAAAAATGAATTATTCTTGGAAAGCTCGGCTATGCTCTTTTTATACTCTTCTGCCTTATAGTCTTCCCCCATAACTACTTGAATTTGAAAGACATAAAAAACAAGTAAGAAAAATGATAACCCAGTTGTTAGTAAGATAAATTTTTTAAAAGTTATTTTCATAATAGGTTCTATTGTTTTAATAAAGTAGCTGCTCTTAATTTTGCCGACCTTGATCTTTTGTTAGTTTTAATTTCTGCAAGGCAAGGAATAATTGGTTTTTTTGTTTCTATTTTTATTAATCCTTGTTTTTCTTTTTCTCTTAAAAATAATTTTACTATTCTATCCTCTGATGAATGGAAAGAAATAATTACTATTCTTCCTCCTTCATCTAAGCTTTCTACTGCTTGTTCAAGCCCTTCAGCAATGTTTTTAAATTCATCATTTACAGCAATTCTTAAAGCTTGGAATGTTCTGGTAGCAAAATGAATTCTTTTTTTATGGTACCAACTAGGAATTGATTCTTTAATAATCTCAATTAACTCAAATGTAGTTTTAATCTTTTTATTCTTTCTTGATTTAACAATTTCTCTAGCAATCTTTCCTGAAAATCTTTCATCTCCATATTTTTTTAAGATTTCTTTAATTTCTTTTTCTCTCCACCTATTAACAATATATTCTGCTGTTAAGACTCCTTTATCTTCTCCGTCATATCTCATATTTAGTGGTTCGTCTTTTTGAAAAGAAAATCCTCGGCCTGAACCTTCTAGATGCCAGCTGGACATTCCAAGGTCAAATAGAATTCCGTGAATTGGCTTGAAATTATGTTTCTTAATAATATTTTTAAGGTTTGTGTATGAATCATTTTCTAAAATTAATCTTTTTCTATCCTTAATATCTGTAATCGTTTGCTCTGTATTTTTTATTTGCTCTGGATCAACATCTATTCCTAATATTTTCCCATCTGGTTTAGTAATTCTTAGTATTCCCAAACTATGTCCTCCACTGCCAATTGTGGCATCAATAAAATTCTCATTTGGTTTTGGGTCAAGGTATTGGATAACCTGTTTTTGTAAAACTGGAACATGAATCATGTTTATATCCCTAACTCATTAAGACGTTCCGCAATGTCTTCTACGTTCTTTTCTTTGTCTTCTTTATAAATAGACCATTTCTTAGCATCCCAAATTTCTATTCTATTATATAGCCCAGCAATGACTGCTTCTTTCCCTAGCCCAGCATATTTTTTTAAATAATCTGGAACTAAAATCCTACCTAATTTATCTATATTAACCTCCATTGCTCCTGCCAACATAATTCTGGCAAATCCCCTAGCATCTGCTTGAGTCAAAGGAAGTTGGGAAAGTTTTTTAGCTAATTTCTCCCATTCTTTTACGGAATATAAGAAAAGACAATTATCAAGACCACGAGTGATAACTGCCTTATTGTTTAAAGCTTTGCGAAATTTAGCTGGAACAGCTAATCTCTTTTTATCATCAATTTTATAAAGATATTCACCTGAAAACATATACAATGATTTAATGGTTATCCACAGTTCTTATGAGTTATCCCCACATTTATCCACAACTATGCATCTGCTACCATTTTCGCTCCATTTACATACAAAGTCAACCACTAGATACCAATGTATCAATCTAGTGAAAATGCTTATAAAACAAGAAAAAACCCTTTTATAGGATAATTTTATCCACAGTTTATCCACAATACAACCATTAAAACTAAAACCGCCTTTTAAAGGCGGTTTTAGGATTACTTTCTAATTTCTCTATTTAAATGTTTAATTCTTTAATTTCTTTTTTTAATAACTTTTCATTTCTGTATCCCTGAGTTTGTTTTTTTCTCTTTTCTGACCATTTATCAAATCCAATAAGTTGTGATTTAAAGATTATAACCATTAACATGGCAATCCCTAAGGGGAACAAAAGAGAGCTGAATAATTTACTATCTATGCCTGTTCTTACATCAGTAGCTCCAGCAACTGAACTTCTTTTAACCATAACCTTACAAGTGTCTGTGTCAGAATCATCTGAATTAGAAGCTGTAGCAGAACTTATTAGATTTGTAGTCCCATAATTAAAGTTGCTTTTAGATTTAACTTCACCCTCAAGCGTAATTGTTACTGTTTGATTAGGTGATAAATCTCCTATATTAATTGAATCATCATTAATGTCTTCTGAACTATAATCTCCGTCTATTCTTAAATTACCTTTGTAAACAATTTTACTTGGTAAAATATTTTCTACTTCTACGTCTTGTGCTTCTTCGTCACCAATTGATTTAACTGTTATTCTAAAGAGAAGTTCATCTCCCGGATCAGCATATAAGGAGTTAAACCATGTAGTGTCTCCATCGGAAACATTTTTAACTGATTGACTTACTTTTAATTCTACATCTTCATCGTCATCATCTTTAACTGATACAGTCATGCTGTCAGAATCAGTGTCTCCTTCATTATCAGTAACAGTTAAGGTACATGTATAATTTCTATTATAACTAACTGATGGTGCATCAAAGTCTGGTCGGTCTGTATATCTATAATCAAGGCTTCCGCCATTACAAGACCAACGATATGTTACTGATCCCCCATCTGGATCGTAACCAGAACCATTCAAGGTTACTGTTTCATCTTCATAAACTGTTTTGTTAGAACCAGCATCTGCTATTGGAAATTCATCATCATCTTCATCATCTCTGTCTCTAACTAAAACAATCATACTATCAGAATCAGTATCTCCTTCGTTATCAGTAACGGTTAAGGTACAAGTATAATCTCTATCATAGCTAACTGATGGTGCATCAAAGACTGGTTGATCTGTATATCTATCATCAAGGCTTCCGCCAGTACAAGACCAACGATATGTTACTGATCCCCCGTCTGGGTCATATCCTGAACCATTCAAGGTTACTGTTCTGTCTTCGTAAACTGTTCTGTCAGAGCCAGCATCAGCCACAGGATCGCTATCTGAATCACCACTGACATTAACCGAAACACTATCAGTGACTGAACCACCAGATCCAGTACAATTAATAGTATATGTTTTTGAAGAGGTTAGATCGTATTTTGATTCTGATCCAGAAACTGCTTTTGTTCCTGACCAACCATCAGATGCGTAACAAGAACTTACATTAGATGAATACCAGGTTAAGTCAATTGAACCATTATAAGGGACACTAACTGGGCCATTAGAGCCGTTAATCCTAAGATCAACAGATGGACCAGAAGTAGTCGTAAAAGTTTTATCTTCTCCATAGGAAGTATCTGCTGTATTTCTAGCTGCCGCTCTATAATGATAAGTAGTAGAAGGAAGTAAACCATTTACGGTAATACAATAAAAACTTGTTTCAGTTAAGGTTTTTTCAACTGTCTTTTGACCATAACTTGTAGTTTGGCCATATTGAAACCAAACATCGGTTGTTAAATCCCCTCCCATATCAGTTAATTCTCCTACAAAAACAACTGTAGTTCCAGTTACCATTGTATTAGAAGGACAAGTTTCAGCTAAAGCAAAACCAGCCATGTTTGTTAGAATGAAAATTCCTAAAAGTAGTAATGAAATTTTCAAAAACAAATTACTCTCAATTATTTTTTTGAACATAATATTTTTTTATTAAATAATTAATTAATAAGTGACCGTTGCTGGTTTAGTAATAACTACTGGTGGATTTGGAGTTACAACAACTGTAACTGAATCCGTTTCTATTTTAGTCCCCGTAGAATCTTCACAAGTAATAGTGAACGTGTTTGTTTTAACTAAATTCATTTGAACCACTTGGGAACCAGAAACTGCTTTTGTTCCTGACCAATCGCCAGAAGCTTGGCAAGAAACTGAATTTTCAGATGACCAAGCTAAAGTAATATTATCTTTATAAGAAACACTAATTGGTCCGTCAGAACTATCAGCTTTAAGATCAACTGTTACTGGCAAACATTTAGTAGTAAACATTTTATCTTCACCATAAGAAGTGTCTGCACTATTTCTGGCTACTGCTTGATAATGATAAGCAGTACAAGAGTCTAAGTTATAAACAGTAGAACAAAATATACCTACCCCGTATTTTGAAGCATAGGAACTTTCTAAACCGTAACTTGAGGTTTTTCCATATTTAAACCAAGCTTCTAAATCAGGATCTCCCCCATCATCAATAACTTCTCCGACTAAAGTAGCTTGTGTTTCTCCTACTGTAGTATTATCAGGACAAAGGCAAGCTAATGTAAAATTAGCCAATATTAAACTTCCTCCTAAAAAAATAGTAAGAAGTAATATTTTTTTTGTAAACATATTTTTTGATGTTATTTTTTTTGTTGACATATTTTTTTTATTTTAATTTATTTTAAAAATTATTAATTAATAAGTAACTATGGCTGGTTTGGTAATTACTACTGGTGGATTTGGAGTTACAACCACAGTAACTGAATCAATATCTGTTTCAGTTCCCGTAGATTCCTGACAAGTAATAGTGAATGTGTTTGTTTTTACTTCATTCATTTGTATTACTTGGGAACCAGAAACTGCTTTTGTTCCTGACCAATCGCCAGAAGCCTGACAAGAGACTGAATTTTCCGATGACCAAGATAAAGTAATGTTATTTTCATAAGAAACAGTAATTGGACCATTGGAACTGTTAGCTTTAATATCAACTAAAGGAGATAAACATCCACAATCAGTTGAACAATTAGAAGATGTTTCTCCGCAAGTTGAATTACAGACTCCATCTCCACAAGAATAACATTGGCTATCACAAGATTGTAAAGATGACCATTCGTAGCAACAATCAGAATCATAGTTGCCACAGGTTTTGCCAGATGTACCTGAACATTGGTGTTGTCCTATATAAGCACACTCATCTGCACAAGTAGGTTCATTTGTATACCATTGAGACCATTCATAGCAACAATCAGAATCATAATTACCACAAGTTCTATAAAAATCCCCTAATGTTTGTGTTTGACCCACATAAGCGCATTCATCTGCACAAGTAGGCTCATTTGTATACCATTGAGACCATTCATAACAACAATCAGAATCATAGTTGCCACAAGTTCTATAAGAATCCCCTGATGTTTGTGTTTGCCCTACATAGGCGCATTCATCTGCACAAGTTTCAGAATTAACAGTATTAACTGAAAATAAAACAGAAGACAACGTGGTTAAAAGAAAACCAGTTAAAACAATGGAAATTATTTTTTTGTTTAATTTATTCAATTTCATATTAAATTAATTTTACTTACAATATTAGTATTATAAATTATTTACTCTAAAATGTCAAGCGGTAAATCAAAAGGGACAATTTTTTGTAAACTGTCCCTTTTTTTTCTTAAAAAAACTCTATTGCTGTAATATTGTAATCTTCATATACTCTAAATAGTTGGTCTCCAACTATCATATAAAATTCTACTTGACCTTGAGAATTCATAGTAGCTACTATGAATAATTTTGATCCATTTGAATAATATGCATGTCCAAGCGGAATTTTACTACAATTAGGATATTCTTTAAATGCACTAATAATATCTTTTGAAAGATAGACATCATCTACCACTCTTTGGGTGTCCGCTAAAGAAGCGAACTGAGGTTGTTCTTGGGCACATGATCTAGGATACGCCCAAGGAGCAACTATTCTCATATCATTTAAGAAATAATCACCCAAACAATCATTATTGTTATAATCATAATCACAACAATAGGGCTTTTCCCCTATTATTGTTACGGTCCATTCTTCCTGCGGGCAAGTAGGACAACATCCTCCTAAAAATCCTAGTAAAATAACAAAAATCACAACAATCAAAATATTCTTTTTCATTTTTCTTTCCTCTCTTTCTTTTTTTTATTTTTATTTCAAACTTTCCTTATTTAATTTTTAAATATGCGCCCACCGCTATTCTTTTAATGTTCTTCCCTGGTGGCCAGCATGATACTAATACTAACATATTATCAGAATTTGTCAAGTTATCAGGAATATCTTGCCCTATTTCTAAAAAAACTATTATTTCTACAGAATAAATATATTCTTTATGGTCAAAATAAACAAAGATTTGATCCCCTTTTTCTAATTTATCCAGATTACTAAATACATTGTCATATTTTATATCTGGCCAATTAGGAGGAGCACTATGTCCTAATATTATTGTTTGTCCTTTTTCTCCAGGCAAAACTGAATCTGGGTAATGTACTGGTCCGATATCTAGAGTCTTGTGTACCTTATCTATGTCTTCCACAAAATTTAAAGGAGCTGAAACTTCAATCTTTGGAATTTCAACACTATTTTCTTTTTCCGAATAATCAAAATTAAGAATTGGGTTAATTTCTTGAGGAATATTCCCCGAATTATTATTTTGAGGACTACCAAATAAAAAATCAGAAATAACTCTATAATTAAAATAATTTGCAATATAAGAAACATTACTCCAGTTTAAAATTAAAAAAGCTATTAAAAAAATAAGAATAAAGCTTTTATAAAGATGTTTAAAATCTTTAAACATAAAATTTAGTAAATACCTAAGTTATGAGGAATAAGTTGAATTATAAAACTTTTATTTAAAAAGATAAATAAGATTAAAACACAAACAAAAATAATTATCTTAAAAAGTAAATCTTTACGTTGAATATTAAATTTAACAAAGATGTTAATAAGCGAACACAAGAGTATAAATAATAAAGAATAAAATGTAATTCTTTGAACAAGATTATCATAGTTTAAAGCCATAAACTCAAAAAATTTAAACTTAGAATCCTTTTCTTTTCTGTTTATAGATTGTTCAATATACGTTTCTCCTAAAACTTCCTTTCTAAGACCTGCTATTCCTGTTTTTATATCCAATTCTATTTGTTCTTCTTCTGTCTTCTTGATGACTTGTTCTATATTTTCTGGCTTTTGTTCTTTATTTTCTTCTGTTTCTTTAACTACAAGTTTATTTTCTAAACGGCCAAAAAGCTGGACAACTATGGTCGTTTGTTTTCCATTAAAATCCCCTTTTAAAACAGCAATACCAATTTCTTCATATTTAGGATTTATAAGATTTGCTTTATGAGAAGGAGAATTATCCCATGCCGAGTATATCTCTTCAGAGTCTAAGAATCCTATACCTAAATTTTCTCCAGCTACACTATAATCATAGCCAGCTTGTTCAAACCAATGCCAAGGAGTTATCCCTAAAGGACTTTGATGACTAAAATAGTTTTGGTCCATCATATCCTGGGCTTTTAAATAAGCAGCTTGGTTTAATAACTCACTTTCCCTTAAAGAACTTATTCCCATGAGTCCCCTTTCTTCATTTGTTAATCTAATTAAGTTTGAATGTGAAATATCAGCAAAGAAAATAGTATTTGGGAAATGAACTAAAACAGTAAAAGTAATGATTTTTAAAATAAGTAAAAATACAAGATAATAAATCAAAAAATTACTCTCTAAAAATTTAGGGCGATAATTATTTTCTTTATTAGGAATAAATATTATTAGAAATTTTAAAACAATTTTTCTAAACATATCCTAAGTTTTATATAATAAATTATAATACAATTTTACCAAAAAGTCAAATATAATAAGAGCAAATTATATTTGCCCCTATTATAATCTTTTAGAAAACATTATTTCTTATATCCCTGCTCCTAATATTTCTTGCTGAAACATTTCTGGTGGAAAAACTTCGTCTAAAGATTTGTATTCTCCCGGAGACTGGATATTCATTTCTTGGTTAAATTTAGAAAAGTTGATCTTAAAATCAATATTTAAATTGCCTTCCACATCTATATCTACTTCATAAAGCTCACCTATGTCTATTTCTTTCTCTAGCTGAAGCTGATAAAATAATTTATCTTTCTTGCCAATCCAGACTCCAAAATTAAGATCTCCTATTTTATTTAGGAATTCATTAAAATTATTGATCGCCTCATCTAGCACTTCTTCTTTCTCTGTTTCTGACAATTCTTCAAGAGGCAAACTATTTTGGATAACAATTTCTAATAATTCAGGAGCTATTATAGCCAACTCGTCTTTGTCTAGAGAAACTAAATAATGATAACAATTTACATCATTAATTTTCTCATCAGCAAATTCTTCGTCTATTATTAAGATTTCTTTTTGAGCAAATAATTCTGTAATGCATCGAATCATTTCTTCATTTTGATCTGGAATATCCTCAAGATATTCTTCGTCAATTTTTATCCATTGATTTTTAAGTTGATCAAAGTCTATCCCTAACATATCCAAAAATGGAAGAGCGGGAATAGTTGTTATTCTAAAATAAATATCTTTTTGTCCTAAAACTTTCATTTCAGCACCCACTGAAAAACTCATTCCTTCCATTTCTAATTCGGCATCAAATTTAATATCTGATTTTGGATTTTCAGAATCAGTTTTATCGGTGTCTTCCTGTATATTTAAAAAGACAGTTGATGTTTCTCCTTCTGATTCAGCTGTTATTGTAGTCTCAACTTCAGAATGATATGTCTTATTTTCTGACATATTCTGAATTGCTGTTGATAAAACATCTTCGGCTGAAGAAGAAAGCCATCCTTGAGAGTAAGATAATATCCCTCCACCTACGATAGACAATAAAACAATACTAATTATTATTAGTTTTTTCATGTATTTAACTAATTATTACTACTTCAAAGTTTTCTGGATCGACCTTTACTTTATCCCCTTTTTTAATCTTATCGCTTAAAATACTATTTGCTAGACTATTTTCAACTTTATTCTGAATCGTCCTCCTCATTTCCCTAGCTCCAAAAATAGGAGAATATCCTAATTCTACAATTTTTTCTTTTAATTCTTCTGTAATTTCAAATTCTATCCCTTTATTTAAGAGATTATTTTTAATCTTCCCTAACATAAGTTGAGATATATCTAAAAGATTTCCCTTGGTTAAAGGCTTAAAGATGACAACAGCATCAAATCTATTTATAAATTCCGGACGAAAAGTGCTTTGTCTAAAAAGATAATCTAAAAGTTCAGTTTTTATAATATTCATTTCCTTATTTTCATTAATGTCTTCTCTAATTACTTCTGCTCCAGCGTTAGAGGTAGCAACAATTATTGTTTGTTTAAAGTTGATCTTTCTTCCTACTCCATCAGTCAACATCCCTTCGTCTAATACCTGTAAAAATAAATTGAGAATATTAGGATGTGCTTTTTCAATTTCATCAAGTAAAATTAAGGAAAATGGATCTTCTCTTACAGCTGTTGTTAAAGAACCGTTTTGTTCTATAGAACCAATTAATCTGGAGACATCACTAATACTTTGAAATTCTGACATATCTATCCTGATCATCTTTTCTTCCTTGCCAAAATATATTTCGGTAAGTGCTTTTGATGTTTCGGTCTTGCCAACACCAGTTGGGCCCAAAAATAAGAATGTTCCTATTGGTCTTTCCCTTTCTTGAACTCCAGATCTTGCCCTTCTCAAAGCAGAAGATGTTTCTTTTACCGCTTCTTCCTGATTTATTATCCTTTTATGTATTAGTCCTTCTAAATTAAGCAATTTTTCTTTTTCTTTTGATTCTATCTTCCCTATGGGAACTTCAACTTTTTCCGATATTACATAACTTATATGTTCTGGCAAAACTAAAAAGCTTTTTACAGAACGATCAACATAAACCATAACTTCATCTAATATGTTTAATGCTTTTTCGGGAAAAGGAATATCTTGGATATGGATAGAACATAGTCTAACAATTTCTCTTAAAGCTGGATAGGTAATAAATTTCTTATATTTTTTTTCAAAGAAACTTACATAATTTTCTAGAATTCTCAACGCTTCTTCTTCAGAAACTTCTGATGTTTCTACTTTCTCAAAAAGAGATAAAAGTCCTGGCTTTTTTTCTATAATTTTATGAAGACCTTCAAAATTAGTAATAGCTATAATTTGAAAACTTGATAAATGCAGATAACGAGACAAAACTCCTGAAATATCAACTTTTCCTAACCCAGGAGATGGTTCCAGAAAGTTTTGTAATTTATCAATAATTAAGATTACATTTCCGGCCTTAACAGCTTCTCTAAAACATCTGTCTAAAATAGCATCAATCTCTTGATAAGATGTAACCTGTGATATAAGCGCACCTAAGTTAAGCTTTAAAAACCTTTTATAATTGATAGAACGAGAACTAACTCCCAGATAGGCTTTCTGGGCAACTGCTTCAATCACGCTATCTCTAGCGCTTTCAGAATCCCCTATTAAAAGGACATTATTGGAAACATTTCTTTCTAATATTCTTTCTACCCTTTGAATTTCGTTTTTGTGTCCAATTATAGGTTCAAACCCATGCTTTTTTATTCTGTCTCTCAAATCAATAGAATAGTTGTCCAAAGTTATTGTAAATCCTGACGCCCAATCACGAGCAAAAAATCCTTGTTTAAGTAAGTTTTTATATTCCCAAAAACTTTTTCTTTCTTTTTTGTCTCTCTCTATTTTTTCAAACCAAGAAACCAAATTTCTTATGTCTTCTTTTTTAAGTTCACTTTGTACTAAAATCTTTTGAAAATAAGAACTATTTTCAGCAAAACTAATTAGAATATCACCTATACTTACATTTTCTTTAATTTTTCTCTCTGCTATTTCTCCTGCTTTTAATATTATCCTTTGCCCAGTTTTATTAAGTTGTTCTTTTAAAATATCCTTTTTTAATCTTTTTTCTATCTGGATAATATTCAAATTCATTCTGTTAAAAACAAAACTTGTTTCTCTACTTTTATTTTTTAAGAGAAAATAAAGTAAAATTTCTTCGGAAAAGTTTTTTATTTTTCTTTTTTTAGCGAAACTACTGGCTTTTGATAAAACTATTGAACCGTCATAATCTAAATCATATTTTCCCTTTGTCTTTTTTATTCTTTGGTCTATAAAACTATTAATCACAAAAAACGGAATAAATAAGCCAATACCCAAAATTATTATGCCTAAAACATAATTAACTGCCAAAAATCTAATATCTACATAAAACAATACGATCAATAGAATAGGTAAAAAAATCCAAGCAAGTGTAAAAACTATTCCTAAGAAAAAAATAAAGATCTCCAAAATAAGACCTATTAATACTATGACTAACCTAACAATAGCTCCTAGAATTCTAGAAGCTAAATTAAAAGTGAATGTTTCAAAATATCTTTTGAAATCAAATCCCCGGCCATAAGATTCTTTATACTTTCTCCAGGGAGCAAAAAGAGTTTTTAGTAAAAAGAATATTGAAAAATAATTAAAATTAAAAAGTAAGAAATTTCTAAAAGCTTTTAAAATATCCTTTGGTATCTTTAAAAAATGCCAAAATAACCATTCCGAAACTATATTTTTAATTAAAATATTCTTCATTATTCTCCTTTTAATAAATTAATACCTATACTGGCTAATTTCCCACCACCTAGCATTAATATCATCATAAATATCCACCAAGCACCTAAATTAAAAAACTTAAACATTAATTCTTGCGGAAGCATTTGGCTAATTTGATCTTTAATTATCTGCTGCATCTGTTGTTCTATGGGTAAGTTAAGATTTATTTTACCTTCTGTCAAAGACGTTCCTTCAATTGTTTCTGATGTAAAAATCTCATATATCGGCATCTGGCCCGTGAAAATTTGATAAGAAGTCCAAATTCCCCAAACAATTATAAGAATACCTATTATCAGAATAATCCAACCAAATATTTTTTTCATATCTTTATTTTTAATCTTTATAGTATTTTACCATTTTCAACAAAAAAGAAAAGGAGAGACAAGAAAATCTTTGATTTCAGATAAAAAACTAAGAAGTTAGTCTTTAAACTGAAAAGATTTTCCCTATCTCTCCTGTGGATTGCATTTATAAAAATACAATTTGATTTTGGGGTTGGGTATTGCCTTTTGCCTCCCCAATTTTACGTTTTCTTCTTTAAAATTATGGGCACTATAGGATTTGAACCTATGACCCCTGCAATGTGAATGCAGTACTCTTCCACTGAGCTAAGTGCCCTACATTTTTATTTTATCATTTTTATGCTTATAATAGAATATATAAACAATAAAATATTCAAGTAATTATGGAAAATTTTCAATTCTTTTTTAACCCTAATTCTGATGATAAAGTTTATGATACTTTTTGCTTTGAGCCAGAAAATAAAAAAGAAGAAAAGCTTGGCAACCTTTATATAATTGAGACAACAGATAAAAATAATTCTACTTTATCTTATTTAGCTGAAGAGATTAAAAACGAGTATTACAAAAATTATGAAGATTCCTCAATTGAGAGTTTAAAAAAAAGTTTGCAAAAAGCAAATCAATTTTTATTATCTAAAAAAACAGAAAATAAAGTAGGATGGTTGGATAACCTAGATTTTCTTATTCTCACCGTAAACTCAGATTTTCATATAAACTTTGTTCAAATTGGCAAATTAAAAACTTTTGTTTTAAAGAATGACGAAATTTTAAGTATCGGGACTCAAAGAGAACAAATTATTTCGGATAGCCTTTTCCAAAATATTATTACTGGAAAACTAGTAGAAGGGAATAAAATATTAATAACCAATGAAAATGTTTTCAACTTATTAGAAAAAAACAATATTTTAGAAAGATTGGCAAAATGTAGTACTAAATCAATTAATCCAATTTTCAAATCCCAAAAAGAACTTTTAAAAAATATATTTGGTTTTTGCCTTCTAATTGTTCTGGTAATTCCTAAAAGGAAATTTATTAGGATTTCTTTACCTCGGATTAATCTTCCCAAAATCACTTTTCCCAGGGCTAATTTCCCCTTATTAGACAGATTAATCCCATTAAAAATAAAAACCCGGCTTAAAAAAAGTTTTATTTCTATTTTAATTTTAATAATATTACTTATTCTAGGATCTTTACTCTTCTAACAAACTAAAACAGCACTACAAAATAGTGCTGTTTTAAGACCTTATTCAATATTATTTTAATTCAACTTTTGCTCCAGCTGCTTCAAATTTCTTCTTTATCTCTTCTGCCTCATCTTTTTTAACATTTTCTTTTATCATTTGAGGTTCTTTTTCAGTTGCATCAACTAAATCTTTTGATTCTTTCAATCCTTTAGCCATAACATCTCTCACGGCTTTAATTACTTCAATCTTTTTATCACCAACACTTGTTAATTCTATATTAAACATTGACTTCTCCCCTCCTCCTTCTTGACTTTCTGCCGAAGATGGGCCAGCGGCTTGGACAACTACAGGAGCTGCAGCAGAAACACCAAATTTCTTTTCTAAGATTTTGACTAATTCTGCTAAATCAATAACCGCCATTTTTTCAATTTCCTCAACAAGTTTTTTAAACTTTGCTGGAACTTCAATTTCTTTTTCTTCTTTATCAACTGGAGTAGATTTTTCTTCTTTTTTGGCTTCTTTAGTAGGAACAGAATTTGATTCTGCTTTTACTTCTTCTTTTTTTTCTTCAGACATATTTTTTATTAAATTAATTATTAAGTGACCTTTATTTTATTTAACACATAAACAAAATTTCTTAAGTTTGATTTTAAAACATTTGTAAAATTACTTACTGGTGCATTTAAAGTAAATAAAAGCCTTGCGTAAAGCTCTGGCCTTGAAGGGAGTAAAGCTAAACTAACAACCTCTTCAACTGTTAAAAAGTCATAATTTTTATTCTTTACCATCCCTCCTAAAATCTTTAAACTCTCATTTTTTTTAGAAAACTGATGAACAATTTTTGCGGGCATAATCTCATCATTAAGTCCGAAAACCAATGCTAATTCTCCTTTCATATTATTAACTTCTTTTTTTATCTCGGATAATTTTAAGGAATCAAAAGCTAATCCTAATAATGTTTTTTTAGTTACTTTTAAAAAACATCCTGCTTCTTTCAAGCTATCTCTTAACCCAAAAAGATCTTGAGTATTTAATCCTTGAAAATCAATAAAAACTACTGCTTTTTGATCTTTTAAGCTTTTTTCTAAATCTTGTATAATTTCTTTTTTTTGTAATTTTGTTTTAGCCATATAAATAAAAAAATCTGTGAAAACCACAGACAATAATTAAATATTCCTGAACAGGATTTATTCTTTTTATAGAAACCTGTTGTCTATGGATATTGTTTATATTAATCTATAACTATTTTTTTGTCAACCTATTATTCTAAAAGACCTGCTATTGTTTCTCCAAATTTCCTAGCTGCTTCTGGTCCATTAGCAGTTATAATATTTTTATCTTTAACAACTTGGTTGTCTTTATAAATTGCTTTACCTTGTTTTAAAATTTTAACAGCAGATTTGTCTAAGGGAGAAGACCAAACCGTGGCTTTTTTATCTGACAAAACTCCTGCTCTAGCTAGAATAGTAGGGCCTATGCAAATTGCTCCTAAAACTTTATTTTTAGAAAAAGCATCTTTGGCTATTTTCCAGCAAGTTTCATTTTCTGAATAAGCTAATGCTCCTGATCCTCCAGCAAAAATTACGGCGTCAAATTTATCTACATCAACATCTTCTAAAATCAGATCAATATTTATCTCTCCTCCATAAGTTCCAACTGCCTTTCCTAACTGAGAACTCACTGTAATTACTTTATTCCCTCCCATCTCTAAAACCTGCTTGGGGATAAAATATTCTTCGTCTCTAAAATTATTAAAAGCAATTATTATCGCTATTTTTTTATTCATATATTTTTATTTAAACAAATATTTTGCTCTAGCAATATTATGCTCTTCTAGGGTTTTACTATATATTGTTTCTCCTTCAGGTGTTGATAAATAATACCAGAAATCACTATCTTCAGGATAAATGCTAGCTAGAATACTGTCAAGTCCAGGATTGCAAATTGGCCCTAAAGGTAATCCTCTGTATTTATAAGTATTATATGGAGAATCAATTTTAATGTCTTCTTTGAAAGTATCTGTTATTTTTTTATCAGCTACATAATTTATCGTAGCATCAACTTGTAAAGCAACTTTATTCTTTAATCTTTTCCAAAGAATACCTGAAGCAATTTTTTTATCCTTAAGACTCCTTACTTCTTTCTCTAGAAGTGAAGCCATTGTTATTATTTCAAAAATACTTTTATTTTGTTGGGCAATTTCTTCTCGCAAATCAGGATTTAATTTCTCGTTAAAATTTCTTAACATCTTTTTTATTATTTCTCCTATAAGTTCATTATTAATTAATTCTTGCTTTCTGATTTCATATGTATCCGGAAAAAGATATCCTTCTAACCCTAAATTTTTAGGTTTATCTTTCAAAAAACTAAATTCATTTGAAAAATCCTTGGGTAAAGGCAGGTCTTTTATTTTAGAATAATCAGTTGATGGAAAACCTATAATTTCAAAAATTTCTTCGGCTTGAAACATCCCTTTATTTTCAAAATACCAAGCAATATCTTTTATGCCCCAACCTTCAATTATGGTAATTTTTTCCTTAACTACATCCCCCTCAATAAACTTCTGAGCAATCTTTGAAATTGATTGAGATGAGGAAATAATATATTCTCCAGCTTTTATTTTTTTAGAATCACCTTTTAAAAATACATATAAAAAGAAAAAGCCCTTATTTTTAATAAGCTCTTGTTTTTCTAAATTAGTAACAATTTCTTTTATGCTCTCTCCTTTTTCAATTAAAAAGATTTGTTTTGCTCCGGAGATATTTTTACCTAAATAAATCCCTTGTCCGATATAAAATGAAGAACAAAGAACAAAGAATAAAAAACAAAATATATAAGCTTTCCTATTCATATCTTCTTAATGCTTCTACTGGTTTTAACCGGGCCGCTTTTCTAGCTGGAAAAAATCCAGCAATACAACCAGTCAAAACTGAAAAAACTAAACCAAATAAAACTAAGCTTGGAGATACGGAAATAGAAAAGTAAAATACAGGATTAGATTGAGTATATAATTCGACAATCTTTGCACAAATAATTCCTAAAATTATGCCTCCAGCACCTCCAATTAAACCAATAATTCCAGCTTCAGTTAAAAAGATTATTAAAACAGCTGAATTCTTAGCACCAATTGCTTTCATGGTGCCTATTTCTCTTGTTCTTTCTCTAATAGAAGTAAACATCGTATTTGTTATGCCAATTCCCCCAACAAGAATAGCAATACTGGCAAAAAGTACAATAGCAGATTGAATAATTCCTAAAATACTATTTGTTACTCCAATCATTTTTTCAGAAGTAATAACTGCAAAATCGGTTGTATTCTCTCCCGCAATTCTTTTCCTTGTTTTTTGAAGACTTTTTTTTATATCTTCTGCTACATCATCTGGGGTTAATCCCTCTTCAATCATTACCATAGCTACTCTGGCTGAACCCTTTTTTTCTCCTGTTAAGTCTTGGTAAAGACCTATGTCTAAATAAATGTTACTATCGTCTGATTTATTACCTAGAGAATTTAATATTCCTGCTATTTTAAATTTTCTTCCTTTCATTGTAATCTCCTGACCTACTTTGACTTTTGTTCCAAACACATCAATGGCCCATTGTTTGCCAACTGCAACTTCCTTTTTCCCAGAAACAGGCCATTCACCATCAAATAAATCCCAACCTTGATATCTTTCCAAAAGTTCTAAGCTTTCATCCCAGGGTAATCCAGTTAAAAATACCATTTTTGCTTCTTCTTTGTACCTAGCTACAATCCCTCTATAAGACATAATTAAAACATCTTTAACTCCTTTTGTTT
>CAZOJF010000006.1:0-18144 GCA_964580085.1 uncultured Candidatus Saccharibacteria bacterium
AGCAAAATTAAAAAGAGTCGAAAAGAAATAATAATGCCCAGGTGCTGGAATTGGTAGACGGGCTAGCTTGAGGGGCTAGTGGGCGCAAGCTCGTGGGAGTTCAACTCTCCCCCTGGGCACTTTTAAGGGGCACTTGGCGCAGTTGGTTAGCGCGTCTCGCTTACATCGAGAAGGTCGGGGGTCCGAATCCCTCAGTGCCCACATAAACGAACTTAATTAAACCTTGCCGCGGTAGCTCAGAAGTAGAGCACTTCTCTGAAAAAGAAGGGGTGGTCGGTGCGATTCCGACCCGCGGCACAAAAAGCGGGTGTAGTATAGTGGTTATTATGCAACCTTGCCAAGGTTGAGGCGGCGGTTCGATTCCGCTCACCCGCTCCAAAAAAATTGCTTAATTTATTAAGTGGTTTTTTATATATAAATAGGGTTGACATCTGCTCTCAGATGTGCTAATTTAACAAAATTCCTATTGTTTTAGGAATTTAATATGTTATCAACCCAAAAATGGTATTTACTGACTTTCTCAATTTTGATAGGAGTTTCAGGTATTGCCACCGCAGAAATTAACCCTAGTTTAAACAACCAGGCTTGTTTAGATTTAAATATCGTTCAAGGGACCGCTTTGCTTCCTTTGACTTGTCCTCCAACACATGAAGAGATTAAAATACTAGAAAACAAAAAAGTAATTGTAACTGCTTATTCTTCAACCGAATGGGAAACTCAAGGAGATCCTTTTATTACTGCTTCTGGAATGCGTGTTGAAGATGGTATTATAGCTAATAACTTTCTTCCCTTTGGCACAGAAATAAGACTGCCAGATATTTTTGGAGATAAGATTTTTACAGTTCAAGATAGGATGCACTTTAGAAAGAGTGATTACCATTTTGATGTATGGTTTCCCTCATATAAGCAAGCATTAAACTTTGGAGCACAGACGAGCATGATAGAAATCGTAAAACTTCCTTAAGATTATAATTAAAAGACAAAAAACCCACGATAATAGCGTGGGCTTTTTATTTGTGCCCGGGGTGGGATTTGCACCCACACGGGGAATTCCCCACTGGATTTTAAGTCCAGATCGTCTACTGTTCCGACACCCGGGCAAACTAATATTTTAAAAAGAGGCCGAGATGGGAATCGCACCCATGTATAACGGTTTTGCAAACCGTTGCCTTGCTACTTGGCTACCCGGCCATTTACTTTTATTAAAACTTATATTCTCTGTTTTTTCAAGTTTATTTCTACTGATTAAGACTCTCTTTCTTAATTTTTTCCAAGATTTCATCAACTTTTTCTGTGTCTTCTATCTTTTTTTGTTCAAGAAATCTAATTTTGGGGATAGGTCTCATTTTTAAACGCTTATCAAGAGACTTTTGAATATGATAAATATTTTTTTCTAATATACTTAAAATCCAAACAGCTTTCTTTTCTGGCATTACTGAAACCCAAATTTTGGCATCTCTTAACCCAGATGAGCATTCTACTTTAGTTAAAGTTAGTAAGAGATCTTTGGGGTAATCAATTTGTTTTAATATTATCGCTCCTAACTCCCTTTTTATAAGTTCATTTATTTTTTTTATTCTTTGAGAATCAGCCATTATTTATAAATTAGTTAAAGCTCTCCCTTTTTTCTTTCTTCTTTATACATTTGCAAAAAGTCTCCTTCTTCAATTTTAAAATCACTTTCAAATAATATTCCAATTTCGTTCCCCTGTTTAACTTTATCAGCATCCTTCCTATTCTGTTGAAGATTAATAATCTTCCCTTTACCAACAATTTCTTGGTCTCTCAAAATTTCACAAACCTTTCCTTTCTCAATAAATCCATTTATTATCTTCCCTCCAATTGTTTGTCGATTTTTTCTTTTACTAAATATTGCTAATATTTCAACTTCTCCTAAGTTTTTCTTTATAACCTCAACATCTAATATTCTTTCCATTGTTTCTCTAATATCCTGGGCTAATTCGTAGATTATTTCAAAAGTTCTAACTCTAACTTTCTTTTGGCGTAAAAGGTTTAAAGTTGTACTATCTAGTTTTACCCTAAACCCAAAGATTTGAGATTTTGATGATTCGGCCAGTTTAATATCTGCTTCTTGAATATTCCCCACTTCTTTCTTTAAAATTCTTAAAATAATTTTTTCTTGCGGAATGTTTTTAAGAACACCCTCAATTGCTTCCAAGGATCCTAAAACATCTGCTTTCAAAATTATATTTAAAACCTTCTGGCCTTCTTCTACAAACAGAACTGAAGTATCTCTTTCTCCTTTATCTTTTTTAGCTTTCTGGATAGCTTGATTAATATTCTTATAAATCTCAAATTCTTCCCCAACTTTAGGATTTTTTTCAAATCCTAAAATAGTTACTGGTTGAGAAGGGTAAGCATTTTTAATTGAGGTATCTTTAAAATCCTTTAAGTCTTTTATCCTACCAAAGCTTGAATCTGTCCCAATAATTTGTCCCTTTTTTAATATGCCTTGCCCTAAAATTAAAGTAGCTATTGGCCCCTTTTTTTCATCAAGATAAGTTTCCACTATTGTCCCCTTAGCCAGTTTAGAAATATCTGCCTTTAAATCTTCCATCTCGGAAACTAATAATATTAAATCTAATAGTGATTCTATTCCTTTTCCAGTTTTTGCCGAAAGTTCAACTGATGGGACCTTACCTCCAAATGATTCAACTAAAATATCATTTTCTGATAATTGTCGTTTAATTTTTGCTGGGTCAGATAGAGGATCATCCATTTTATTTAAAGCAACAATTATGGGAATGCCTGATTTTTTAATAATATTAATTGCTTCTTTTGTTTGCGTTTTTACTCCATCATTAGCGGCTACTACTAAAATAATAATATCCGCTATTTTAGCTCCTCTGGCTCTCATGGCCGAGAATGCTTCATGTCCTGGAGTATCGATAAAAGTAATTTTTTTATCACCTTTTTCTATTTCGTAAGCACCTATATGCTGAGTAATCCCCCCACTTTCTTTTTCTGTAATTTTTAAATCTTTAATTGCCTCTAAAATTGAAGATTTTCCATGATCAACATGCCCTAAAACAACAACAACTGGTGGACGACTTATTAAATTTTCATTTGCCTCTACCATATAAAAGTATAATAACTTAATTAATCGCTTATTTCAAGCAAAATACCGCTTATCGCGGTATTTCTTGCGGTGGGTGCAAGATTCGAACTTGCGAGGCTTTCGCCCACTGCTTTTCGAAAGCAGCACCTTCAACCACTCAGACAACCCACCCTTAAATATAATTAATTGTGGACCCGGCGGGACTTGAACCCGCGATCTTTAATATGCCATATTAACGCTTTTCCTCTAAGCTACGGGCCCTCATGTGCCCCTGGCAGGAATCGAACCCACATTAGGAGCTTAGGAGTCTCCTGTTCTATCCATTGAACTACAGGGGCTTGGTGGGTGGCTAGTCGGATTCGAACCGGCGATGACTCTTCCACAAAGAGTAGTGTTACCGCTACACCATAGCCACCATAATAACTTATGATTTAAATCATAAGTTCGGTGCCCCCAAGAGGAGTTGAACCCCTATCCCAGGATTAGAAGTCCCGTGCTCTATCCATTGAGCTATGGGGGCAAGATATAGATTATATTAACCTAAAAACGAAATAAATCAAGATATTGATTAAAATCTACTAACTGAAAAAGATTTTCTTTTTCGGTCCATTTTTCTAAAACCTTATTGAGAGTTTCTTGATTTAGCCCTATTGAATAATTTTGTAAAAATATATCTTTTTCTTGAATAGAATATTTAAAAAATAAATACCCTATTAAAATTGAGTCTACGAGTAATAATAAAAGAAATATCAAAAAAAGATTTTTGGCAAAAATATTAATAATCTTTGAAGAAAATTTTATGTCTTTTTTAGTTTTATTATTTTTGTAATTCATTTGTATAAACTTTAAGATTAATTGAAAAGAAAACATCTCCTTCAAAAAAGTTTTCAAACTTGTGAATAGTAATATCTTTTTCTGAAATTCTATTTATATCTATTTTCTCAACCTTAGACAACCATTTACTTAATTGAACTTTTTCTAAAAACGCAAAACATCTTGGGAAGGAGCCCGTGAGCTCAATTCTAAATCCTAAATTTCCCCATAAATCATTTTCTTTGGGGATAATTGTAATAGGATATATTTTTATTAATATATCTAATTTTTGGCTTTCTTCTTCTAGAAATTGAATAAAATCTATAGGAGTCTCTTTGTTAATAAACAATTTTTCTATCTGATTTAAGTTTGAAGCATAAAAACTATTATCGTTTTTAAATGACTCAAATTCTTGAATTTCTTTTTGAAAAAGATGTAATTCTTGCTTTTGAACAATAAGCTTTTTA
Organism: uncultured Candidatus Saccharibacteria bacterium; assembly: GCA_964580085.1. Lineage (GTDB taxonomy): Bacteria > Patescibacteriota > Minisyncoccia > Minisyncoccales > CG1-02-41-26 > CAYUWK01. The sequence goes on from CAZOJF010000006.1 coordinate 4,360, forward strand.
TAATCTTTTTCAATGTCTTTTATCAAAGAAATATTTAAAAAGACCGTAAAACTAAGAATTACTAATATAAATATGATTAAAATATAAAAATTTGTTTTTTCTGAGATAATCATTTTATTTTAATATCTATGTCAAAAATAACATCTTCTGGTTTGAGCCAACTTTGCAAGGACACGTCAACTTCTGTAAAATATTCACTTTCTTTAAGTGCTTTTTGAAATAAGAATAGATCTTCTCTAGTTTTGGCATACCCTTGAATAGATAACTTTATTAGATAATCTGGGTCTTTTTCAAAAGAATCAGACCAATTTGTGGAGAGTTTAGTAAAATAGATTGAATGTGGGACAAATTCAGAGACATTTTTTAAAATAGGTGCAATTAAGATTTGCTGTCCATAAAAATTTTTGATGTTTCTTAACTTATTATTTGTTTCTTGAATTGCTTGTTTAAAATCTTGAAACTGAGATGATAAATTTATTTCTTCTTGTTTATTAAAAATGATTTTTCCCTGAGCTTTAACTTGAGAAGAAAAATAAATCTTGAATGAAAATAAAAGAAGAAATAAAAAAACAAGAGAAATAAAACAAATAGTTAGTAATATTAAAATTACCTTTCTATTCTTCTCAAATATTATTTCTTTTTTACCTTTTTCTGATAATAAATTAATCATAATACTCTTTTAACGCTAATCCTAACGCTGTTGTATATCCTAAAGATTTTTTGAATGGTAAATTTGGAACCTCTTTAACTTTATCTTCTAAGATATTGATCCATGGATTGCCAACTTCTACTTCAATTTTTAGATTAGATGATAAAAAGCTTACCAGGCCTTTAAGTTTTGCTCCTGACCCACAAATTAAAATCTTTTCTAATCTTTTAGATTTTTTTAACTCTTTCAACCCTACGTTATGAGATTTATAATACGTTAAATGATCTTTTATTTGCTCGGTTAAATCAGTCAAACAAGGAATCATTGCATCAAAAATCTTTCTTTTACCTATGAGCCCTTCTTTTGATTTTAAAAGCTCTGCTTTCTTCATATTAACTTTTAAATTTTTAGAAATAGCTGTAGTTAATATCTGAGAAGAAATTGGGATTGTAGAAGTAAATCTTATGCTTCCTCTAGAAAAAATAATAAAGCTTGTTTTTTCTTCCCCAAGATCAATTATTAATAATGGATCAATTCGAGCATTTTTTTTAATTAAAGATCTAACATTAGATAAACATTCTACTTCAAGAGTTAAAGGTTTTAATCTAGCTTGATTTAAGGATGCTAAATAAGGATTAACTATTTTTTTAGGTACAGCAGCAATTAAAATTTCTTGATATTTTTTTTGATTCTTTTCTGATTTAACCTTTTGAAAATCAAAATAAACTTCTTCTATCTCTAGGGGAATATAATTTTCTATTTCAAACCTTATAGTTTCTTCAATTTCTTTTTCTTCTAGGATGGGAATTTTTAAAACATCTAAAAAAGATTTTTCTTCTGGAAGTGATAACGTCACATATCTTGTTTTTATTTTTTCACCTTTAATCTCTTTAAGCGCTTGTTTAATAACAAGTGCTAATTTTTCGGTATTTTTTACTTCCCCTTTTTCTATAATCCCTGCTGGTATTTTTGTTTTCCCAAAAGATTTCAATATTAAATTATCTCCTTTCTTTCCAAGTTTTATTATTCTTAAAAATTTATCAGAGATATCAAGGCCAAAAGATTGTGGATTTATTTTAAACATTGAATAATTATTAATATTCTTCTTCCCAATGATTTATGCTTATAAGAGATGAATATTCTGAAGCACCAAACGTATCAATAATAATGTCTGAATCTAAATAAAGATCAATCCCATCCCACATACTAGATAAAGTAAACTTGCTCGTAGCAATTCCTCCGTGTATTTCCATATGAGCATTCATGCTAGAAATTTTCATTTGATATCCACTATAAATTAGGCCTTCAAAATATAAAGATTCTAATCCTGTCCCAAACCACCCTCCAATATTAATCTTTTTTTGAGCTAAAATACCTGAGGGACTATTTTCATTAGGCCGATAGACATTTATATTACAAGCACCGTAACGAACATATGGCCATTCTGATCTAAACCAAGCATTCTCCTCTCCGATATTTATATTTTTCTTTTCTCCCGAAACCAATGTCCCATTAATTACCATATCCTGGCCTGCCCTAATATTTATATCCCCATCTACATATATAGCTCCATTAAGAATTATATTTGGGTAATTGTCCCAAAGCATTTTTTCAAATTTCTCGGAAGAACTAAAATAACAATTTGTTTCCTCGTCTGTCCTAACTAAACTACAATCATTGTTTTTAGACGCTTGTAAATATAAATCAAAATCTAATTTTGGCATAGAAATTTCAGCAGGCGGGCATCCTTCTGTACAATCACCTTCACATATATTACTGGCACAACTAGCAGAACTGTTTAAGTAAGAAGTAAATGGCCAAGAAGAAATATCAATTTTGTTATGTGCTAAGACTTTTTTATCTACATTGACCTCGCTCCAAAACTGAAGTTTTATTTTATTATTAGAAAAAATACTACCACTATGAATATTGAAAGGACTAACAGAGCTTATTGTAATATTTTCACTCATGCCACCTGTAAAAATGCCAAAATCTGAAATATCATTTTCTGCATTTATTGATTTAAAAACCTCTGTTTTGATTATTCTTTGAGCAACTTTTTTTCCACCAATAGTTATCTTTGAAATTGAGGTAATTTTTGCTCTAGCACAACCTAAGTTTTCAACAATAATATTATATGATCCTTGATCAAACAAAGCAGGATTTTTCTCATAATTTGGTATTGACCAGGATGAACAATTTGGATCTTCTATCGTTGGTTGAGTTTCAAAAGCACTTTTCCAAGAAGCGTCATTCTTCAATTTAAAGATAGCTTCTTCAATGCCTGCTTCAGCTAAATAATATGCTTTTGTAGCATTAGCCTGGCTTAACGATATTTTAGAACCCGTTAAACTGAAAGAAATAAAATAACTACTTGTAAAAAGAATTATAGATAATACCAAGAGAGCAAAGATTAAAATTACTCCCCGCTTTTTATTATGTATTCTATTTATCTTAAATAATTTTAACATAGTTAAAAATTTCTTCCAAAAATTTTTGTCTGAAAATTTAGTTCTTGTTTTTTATTTTGTAAAGATAATGAAACATTGACTAGTCCACTTCCCCAGAAACTAAGATTCTCAACATATTCACCAATTATTTTTTCTTCTAAAATACAAGTATGCGTAGGTATTATATCTGTTCCTTCAATTTTTGTATCATCCCATCGAAAATAAGTACTACAACTTTCACAAGGGTCAAAACAATATACTTTATATTGACGATAAAGTTCTTTTGTAGAAGAAGAAAAATAATAACGGATATAATAGTAATCACTCCCTAAATACTCATAAGGAGAAGGAGTATGGCCATCTTGAAATTCAATCTCTAGCAAGGGTTGACTCTCTGGACTATCAGGCACTTGAGGCAATTGACTAACTATGGCTTCTCCTTGTCGAATTTCCCTGGTTATCCTTTCTAAGATAACTCTTCCATTTTGGAGAAGCTCAGATTGAATTGTCTTCTGACTATAAAAAATTTGGCTAAAGGAAAATATATTAAAAATACCTATAGATACTAGAAGAAAAATAGTTATAAAAACTAAAACCTCGACTAATGTAAATCCTTTTTTATTCATAGGTTATCTTTCCGCTACTAAATTAACAATAGACATCTTGCCTTTTTTTAAACTAAAAACAGAATTCCATCTCACAATAACTTCTATTTTTTTTAATCCTGAATCTGGTCCTGCTTCTTCTAGGGTTATATTTGTTTCCCGAACAAATCTTTCATAAGGAGAATAAACTGGATCTTCAATTATTGTTCCAATTTGAATATTTTCATATGTTTTAAAAATCTCTTGCTCTATTTTTTCTTGAGCTAAAAAAATTGCTTGGTTTTCCATCTCATTAGATTTCTGGATATTTGAACATAATGGAAAAACTTGTAAAACAGCTGTAATGCCAATTGTCAAAACTAAAATCGCTACCATGGTCTCTAAAATTGTAAATCCTTTGTTCATAAATAAAATTATTCTTCTATTTTAATAAAACCTGAAGGTCTAATATTAATTATTTTTATTTCTCCTTTGGTGTTAATTAACGAAACACTCCCAGATTCTTTAACAGAACCATATGGATTAAAAACAACAATGTTGTCTGTAAAATCTTGAATCGCTTGAAAATCAATGTCTTGAGCTAAAGATTTTGTTAAAATTTCTTGAGTTGTTGTAGAGGTTATATATTTTAATATTTGATATCTATTTGTGTCTATAAAAAAAGAAATTCCATAATTAAACTGCTCTGACACTGCTTGTTGCTGGATATAATGAAGATCTGTTACTAAATCACTCACAGTCGCACTTAGGCGCATTGAAGGCTGTAATGTCTTAAGCCCGCCAAAAAATATCCCTATAATTATAGAAGTTATGAATATAATCACAAAAATTTCAATTAGAGTAAAGCCATTATGATATTTTAAAAATTTAATCATAATCCTTTGCTAATATTAAATATTGGTTGGAGCATTGAAATAGCAAAAAATCCTACTATTACTCCAATGCCTAGGATAAGGATAGGTTCTATGACCGAGGACAACTTATCAAGAGAATTTGTAACTTCTTCTTCGTAAAAATCAGCAAGACCTTTTAAAATTTCTGATGTTTCACCTGTTTCTTCGCCAATCTCCATCATCTCTAAAACCATAGGAGAATAAAGATTTTTATATGGTTTAAGAGAGTCTGAAATCTTTCCGCCTTTCTCTACAACTTTAGAAGCATTAATCAATGATTCTTTAAAATAAAAATTAGATAACGCTCCAGATGTTATCTCTAAACCACGAACAACTGGCACTCCTGCTTTTAAAAGAGAACTTAAAATCATAAGGGCTAAACTAGAATTAGTTTCTTTTATTATTTTAGAAACTATAGGAATTTTTAATAATAACTTTGATTTTGTTTTTTGACCTTTTTTTGTTCTGAGATAAGATGTTAAAACTAAAATCAATATAAATATAAAAAAACCAAATCCTATCCAGTTTTTCATTAAAAAGTCAGCCGACGAAAGAAATATTTTTGTAGTTAAAGGCAATTGGACATTTAATTCTTCGAAAGCAACCTTTAAATTTGGAACTGCAAATATCATCATAAATACTCCTATCAAAAGGGTCATAATTAAAACCATCATTGGATAAGCCATTGCTGTTTTAACTTTTGACTTTAAATCATGTTCTCTTTGCATCTGGTTTTCTAAGATCTTTAAAGATTCTTCTAAGCTTCCTGTTTCCTCTCCTGCTTTTAAAGTTTCTTTATATAAGTCAGAAAAAATTTCTGGAAAAAATCCTAAAGACTTCGACAAAGAGTTACCTTTTGATATTTTTTCAGAGATTGTTTTTAATGCTTGTTTAAATTTACTATTTTTAGCTTGTCTCGATAAAATTTTAAAAGCTCTAGGTAGGGAAACCCCTGTTTTCATCATTACTCTCAAATTTTTAGTAAAAAAAAGCTTCTCTGCTAGAGGAACTTTAAAAAATCTATCAAAGAAATCTAAATTAAAAGAAAGAATTCCTTTTTTTTCTTCTTTCTCTTCTTTCACATAGGTTAAAAAATATTTTTTTTTACGCAAAATCTTGGCTAGTTCAGAAGGATTTTTAGCCTCTAATGTCCCTGCTTCCTCCTCTGCTTCAAGATTTTTCGCTTTATAAAAGTAAATTGGCATTTTAAATTAATTTATTCCATAATGACCCTTAATACTTCTTCAATAGATGTTATTCCCTGAGAGGCTTTGATAAAACCATCTTCAATCATGGATCTCATACCTTCTTTTTCGGCCCTTGACCCTAATTCTTGACTTGTCCCCCCCTTATTTATTAAGGCTTTAATGGATTCCGAAACCATTAATGATTCATAAATCCCAATCCTGCCTTTATATCCGCTTATAGATACTTTTGACGGGATAGGATGATAAAAATCAATATCTTTGATAGTTTTTTTCTTCTTTAAAATTTTTTCTTCAATTAAGATTTCTTCTATTTTCTTTATATCACAATACTTTTCTAAATTTCTTAATTCGTCTCCTTTAAGTTTATATCGCTTCTTTTTCTCGCACAGTTTTCTAACTAATCTTTGGGCTAAAATTAAATTCAATGTCGAGGAAAGTAAAAATGGTTCCACACCCATATCAATCAATCTAGGGATAGCTCCAGAAGCTGAATTAGTATGTAATGTTGAAAGAACCAAATGTCCCGTAAGAGCAGCATTGATAGCCAAGGAAGCTGTCTCTTTGTCTCTAATCTCTCCAACCATAATAATATCTGGGTCTTGCCTTAATAAAGATCTTAACCCTGATGCAAATGTTAACCCTATCTTGGGGTTAACTTGGGTTTGATTAATTCTAGGCATTCTATATTCAATCGGATCTTCTACTGTAGAAATATTCACCTCGGGAGTGTTTAAAATCTCCATTATCGAATATAAGGTAGTTGTTTTACCAGATCCTGTAGGACCAGTAACTAAAATCATGCCTACTGGTTTTTTTATCGCCGTTTCAACTCTTTCTAAGGTTTCGTCTCTTAGCCCTAATGCTTCTAAGGTATATCCTTTAGATTGTTCTGACAAAAGACGCATAACTACTTTTTCTCCATTAAAAACTGGTAAAATTGAAACTCTGATAGAATATTTAAATTCTTCTAATTTTATTTTGAAACGACCATCTTGAGGAAGTCGATGTTCATCTAATTTTAATTTGCTTAAAACCTTTATCCTCGCTACAATGCCTGATTTAGTTGCCAAAGGTAATGTCATCGCGTCTCTTAAAATTCCATCTATTCTATATCTAATTAAAACCTCTTTTTCCATCGGCTCAATATGGACATCAGAAGCTCTCTGTAAGATAGCATGTTTTAATAATGTATCTACAATCTTTATTATAGGTAATTCTTTAGCTTGCTTCTCTAATTCTTTTTTCCCTTCTTCTTCCCCACTTAAAAGTTGTTTTATCTTTCCTTCTTTCGAAATTGATCTTTGGTCAATATCTTTTGCATTACGGGATATAATTTCTCCAAATTCTACTTGTAAGCTTTCTTGATATTGTTTAAGAACATTTTTAATACTTTCGGGAGTAGTTAACCTCGGTAAAATTTTTAAGTTAGCTTTTTTCCTAATAAATTCTATCGTTTTTAAATCTTCTGGATCAAGCATTGCTACTTCTAAAGATTTACCTTTTTTTCTGAAGGCAATAATATTATGAGAACGAGCTATCGGCTCCGGAATAATTCTTAAAATTTCATTGGGAACTTTTTCCTTTTCCAGGTTGACAAACGGTACTCCTAAAATATATGCTTCCAGTCTTAATATCTCCTTTTCTGAAATTAATCCTTCTGAACTTAAAATATCCTCAATTCTTTTGTGAGTTTTTTTTGATTGCTTAACAGCTTTGTCAAACTGATTTTCACTAACTAATCCAGCATCCAATAGAAAAGCTTTTAATTGTTGAGGTTCTACTCTCATTTATAATTAGGCTAATATTTTTTCTATTTTTTTTAATATTTCGGCTAATGTATAATTAGCCTTAGTCAAATAGGTCATTGCCCCTAGTTCTAGTGCTCTTTGAACATCCCCCGTATTTTCAAGGTTAGTTAAAATAATAACTGGGATTTCTTTTGTTTTTTCATCTTCCTTTAACCCCTTTAAGACGCCAAAGCCGTCCATTTTAGGTAAAATGAGATCAAGCAATATTAAGTCTGGTTTTTTCTCTCGAGCTAATTCTAAGCCCGTTTTACCATCCATCGCTTTTATTATTTCATATCCTTGCTTAGTCAGCATATTGCCAAATGTTGTTTGTAAAGCAGATTCGTCTTCTACAAATAAAATTTTTTTGCTCTCGTTAGAAATTTTCATATTTTTTTATTATATTAAGTCCTTTAGAAATTTTGTATTTACCAAAAGTTCTAAGGAGATTTATATAATCGTTATTGTTTCCTTTTATTTAATTTAATTGGTAAGCTAAACCAAAATGTCGAACCTTTATTTTCTTTAGAAGAAAAATTAATTTTTCCGCCTAATTTTTCAATAACTCCTTTCACAATAAAAAGCCCTAATCCCGTGCCACTTGTTTGTTTTTTAAGAACATTTTTAGCTCTAAAAAACTTTTGAAAAATATATTTTTGATCTGCCCTTGGAATTCCAACTCCTGAATCTTTGATTTCAAGATAAACATTGTTATTGCGTTTTTCAAGTAAAATATTTACTTCGCCTTTGCCTTTTTGATAACGAATTGCATTATCTAGAAGATTTTTTAATGCTTGCTTAATCCAAAAAGAATCTGAAATAATATTCGGTATATTTTTTCCTTTTTTAAAGTTTACTGTTATATTTGAGACTAATGAGATAGATTTAGTTTCTGCAATAGTTTTTTCTACTAAATCAACAATCGAAAAATTTTCTTTCTTAAAATTTAATACCCCTGTTTGTATTCTGGACACAACCAATATATCATTAATAAGCTCCTGTATCCTGTCTATGTTTTGTTTTAAGATAGCCAAATAATCTAGCTGTTCTTTTTGAGTCTCTCCCAGCTCTCCTGACATTAATGGTTCTAAGGCATATTTAAGGTTTGTAACTGGTGATCTTAATTGATGGGATACTATACCTATAAATTCCATTTTCATTCTGGTTGATTCGGCTAATTTTTCAAAACTATGCACAATAATATAATCAATAATCACCAAAATTGATGTGGAAACAAGTATAAGCAAAATCATTACCTGGGGGTCATCTATCCTCTCCATGCCTATAAGATAAGACACAACAATTATGACTATAATGATAATCCCCATTATTAGAAATAAGAATTGGGGACATTGCCAAAGAGGAAGTCCATATCTTTGACATTGTTTTTTAATATTTAATTGATCACAAATCTCTTTAGAATTCATATTGTTTAAAGTAAAATTATAATTATATTATTATATCATAATTGACTGAAACAAAAAACTATAATATACTTTTTACATCGGGGTGTAGTGCAATTGGTAGCACGAGTCCTTTGGGAGGATTTAGTCTGGGTTCGAGTCCCAGCACCCCGACTTTAATAATATGCGGGTGTCGTATAGTGGCTATTACACGACTTTTCCAAAGTTGAAACGAGGGTTCGATTCCCTTCACCCGCTCTTAAATAGAATAATTGGATAAAAAATATCTATTTTAAAAAAAATAAAGCCAGCCTTGTCAGGCTGATTTTTTATTTAAAAATCAATTGGTAATTTTTTTATGGTAGTAATTCAAAATGAAAATGGTCTCCTTCGTCACAAAACCATGCTGATTCGTCTTTTAACGCATAGCCCGTACCATAATCATTACACCACGAGTCACCACCTGGCACACTATTTTCCTTAAGCCAAGCTACAAGTCCAGAAGTTTTTCTAAGATCTACAACTGCTTCACCATAGCCGTGAGGTGTAAAAAAGTCATGTCCAAAGGTTTCAGTTCCACCTGTGATTACAACATCATCATTACAAACTTTTTTAATGTCGCCTAATTTAGCAATAATATTATCTGGAAGACCGTCAACACAGACAGAAGTGTTCTCATCCGCACCTTCTCCACAATCAACTATGCTATCGTTGCAATTTTCGTTAGGACAAGGATTATTAACCTCCACTCCAACATCCTCTAGTTTCTTTATTGTCGCTTCTTGTCCATTATCAGCAAGAGAAACTTTTTTGCAACAAGTCATGTCTGTGTGTGGCCATTCGTCAATAAAATCATCATAAGAACAAATACCATCTATAGATTGAGCATTGTCACATTCTTGAAACTGAGATTGATCATATCCATCTGGGCAACGCTCGGCGGGATAACTTCCATTTTCTTTTCTAAGCAATCTTACTAAAAGATATCCATCATTAAGATGAGGATGATTTTCTAAGTTTTCTGGGCAAGTTATTCCTTTATAATTAGGATCAACTGCACAATCAAGATATATGACACCAATGGGAGGATAACATATGTAGGGGAGATCAGGATCGACAATATCTCCCTGAAATACGCAAGTCCATCCTTTCCCATCATCAGTCATCCCAGATTCATCTACTTTTATATGTGTATTTTCTCCAGGAATACATTCTCCTTTATCCACCTTTTCATTATCTTCATCACATGTAGAAGTATCTTTTATACCAATACATACATCATTATCATCTTCAACCGGTTTTCCACTATTTCCAGTGTCTCCAATATCTCCAGTATCTCCAGTGTCTCCAGTGCCTCCATTTCCATCCTCTCCTATGGGACAAATTACCTGGAAAGAACCTTCCCCAGCCCACTTGTCTAATGTCGTCCAATCTTGAACTCCAAGGACAGTAAGAATAGTTCCTATAATCAAATACGCACAAAGGATAATGATTAATCCTATAACCACAGAGGTTATCAGTTTTTTAGCTTGGAGTAATAATGATGGATTTCCTCCGGCAAAATAAAACATTACCCCTGCTATCAGAATCATGAGAACTACCACCCAAGGAAGGATATCAAGTAAAACAAAATCTATTATTCCATCTAGCATCACAAAGAGATGACAAAATTGACAAGGGTTTTTTACCTCCGGACTTTCTGCCGGTTCATCTCCATTTGCTGGAGCCGCTTCCGATTTACCACAAGGTACTAACCCTTGATAAAAGACCTCCTTGTCATATCCATCATATGATCTTATTGCAGAAACTGAAAAAGAAAACAAAAAATTTCCTATAAAAATAACTAAAAGTAAAAAAATAATTGTTTTCTTCATTAGTTTAATTATATCATAAATTTTACTGATAGAAACCTTTGTTAAATGTAAGATTTTAACAACCCAAGTCCACTTTTTTGATCTGTAAATCAAACTTTATAAGATGATGGAGAAAGATCGAAAGTATTTAACGCTTGCTCAAGCAAGAAAAAGCTAAGTGTAGAAAAAAATAGAATTTATTCCTTTCTAAAACAAAACCCGTCAATACTGGCGGGTCTTATTTTTCGTTTTTAACTTTTTTATTTAACTGCGTCTTTTAACCCTTTCCCTGCTTTAAATTTAGGAACTTTTTTAGCAGCGATCTTTAAAGCAGCACCTGTTTGAGGGTTTCTCCCCATTCTGGCTTTTCGGTGAGAAACAGAAAATGTCCCAAAACCAGTCAATACAACATCTTTACCTCCTGCTAGATTTTTTTTGATATCTTCTATAAGAGCATTTAAAAAATCTGAAGCTTCTTTTTTTGAAGAACAAACTCTAGCTAAAGATTCAATTAAATCTTCTTTTGTTACTTTTGCCATTTTTTTATTTAAAATTATTTAAATTAAAGTTAGTATCGACCTTTTGTTTAATATATCACTATATATTATAGCATATAAGATAGTCAAGCACTATCTAGCATATTCTATCACTCTAGTCTCACGGATAACATTAACTTTTATTTCTCCTGGATAATTAAGTTCTTCTTGAATCCTAGAAGCAATATCTTTGGCTAATTTATATGCTTCTAAATCACTAATCTCTTTTGGTTCGGTAAATACTCTGATCTCTCTACCAGCTTGGATAGCATATGCTTTTTTTGTTCCCGAAAAACTTAAAGCGATGTCTTCTAACTCTTTTAACCTTTTCAGATAATTTTCTAAGCTATCTTTTCTCGCTCCTGGCCTGGCCCCTGAAATTTGGTCAGCTGTCTGTACTAAAATAGCCTCAATGCTTTCTGCTGGATATTCTTCGTGATGAGATTTCATTGCGATTATAATTTCTTCTTTTTCTCCAAATCTTTCTAATATCTTTATCCCAATATCAACATGAGATCCTTGGATTTGATGATCAACAGCTTTGCCAATATCATGTAAAAGTCCCGATCTTCTGGCTACATCAGAATCTACCTTTAACTCATCAGCTAATGCTCCTGCTAAATAACTTACTTCAATAGAATGTAGTAATACATTTTGGCCGTAACTTGTTCTAAAATACAATCTTCCTAAGAGTTGAATAAGTTTTGGGTCTAGCCCAATTATGCCTGTTTCATAAACTGCTTTCTCTCCTGCTTTTTTCATTTGTTCAGATATTTGCTCTTTAGCCAGAGCAACTGTTTCTTCAATTCTAGCTGGTTGAATCCTTCCATCTTTAATAAGTTTTTCCATAGCCACTTTGGCAATTTCACGTCTTACTGGGTTAAATCCAGAGATAACTATTGTTTCCGGAGTATCATCAACTATAACCTCCACTCCGGTCTCTTTCTCAAAGGCTTTAATGTTTCTGCCTTCTTTGCCAATAATTCTTCCCTTAACATCATTAGAGGGGATACTTAAAACACTAGTAGTCATCTCTTGGGACTGAGATAACCCAAACTTCTGAATAGATTGAATTAATATGTCCTTAGCCCTTTTTTCTAATTTTTCTTCCCCTTCGTTTGTTAATTTTTGCATTCTACCTAATATTTCTTTCTCGCATTCTTTCTCTGTATTTTCTAATAATTCTTTTTTAGCTTGTTCCTTAGAAAAACCAGCAACCTGTTCTAATTTAGATTGAGCTTTATCGTTTAATTCTCCTAATTCTTGTTTAATCTTTTTAAGTTTTTCTACTCTCTCATTAAAATCTTTTTCTTTTTCTTCGTAAACAGATATTTTATCATCTAAAGTATGCTCTCTTTCCAAAAGGATACTCTCTGTCTTTAAGATTTGGTTTCTTCTTTCATTATTCTCTTTCTGCGCCAGATCAATAACTTTATCCGCTTTAACATTTGCTTTTTCTAGAAGAGCTTTGGCCTCGGCCTTGGTTTCTAGAACTTTCTTCTGTAACTTAGCCTCTATACTCCCTTTTCTCTTGCGTATAATTGATTGGCGAGCATAATAACCTAAAATAGCCCCTACCCATAATAAAATTATACCTGCCAAATATAGGATTAATTGATTCATAGTTTAAGTTGAAATTTTGGTTAATCATAATGTTTTACAATAATATATCTATCTATTGTCAGACTTCTTTACTATTTTGTATATTAATGTTGTTTCCCCAAATTTCATATTAGTTAATTTCTGACTTTATTCTAATAAAAAAGCCCTCTTTTGTAAAGGGGGATTGCTAATTAAATGGGGGAGGAGACAAAAATATTTGTCTCCTCTTAGAACTAATTAAGGGTTTTTTCGGATTATGGCATACCCTGTTAACACCAAAGCATCTGTATAGTTGAGCTCATCGCCCACAGGTGTTTTTTCTAATGATACATACGCTAATAATAGATTTTTATTTGTATCTATAAGCTCAGTACCACCATACAAATAATCCTTTGCTTTTATGAGACATAGCTGTTTAATAATGGGTATGATTCTGACTCCATATTTGAGATTATATAGCTTGTTTATGTCTACTAAACAAATCCTGCTATGTCCTGCAATCCCTATCGCCAACAAGAGCAAAAAACAAATCAATAAAATAATTATTATTCTTTTCATTACATTCTCCCCTCCTTTTAAATTTAGTCTCAGTTAATTATTAAATATGAAATTTAATTTTTGATATATCACTATGTATTAAATTGTTAATGTTCCAAAAATCAAATCTGTTTTAACTATATACTTTTAATTTTATTTTGTCAAGTAGCTGACCGCTGAATTCAACCTACAAGTGCAACACTAAAGGCTTCTAACGGAGTTTTCCAATCAAGCCTTTTTCTTGGACGGTTGTTCAAAAGAT
>CAZOJF010000007.1:0-17588 GCA_964580085.1 uncultured Candidatus Saccharibacteria bacterium
AGATTTATAGGTATTGAAAATTGGTATACAAAAACTAAACGAATTTTGAAATAATCTTTCTCTTATGGATATTAGATTTTTGAACGATATGAAGAAAGTTCTATATGACCAAGAATGGGCAAAAAATGCTCCTAATTTTGAACTTTATTATATGGATAGAGGAATAGAAAAAAACAATGAGCTAAGATATGATATTACTACTATTCCTTCTAGAATGTTGGGAAAAGAGTTTGTAAAAACAAAAGGTCATGAACATGTTGGCGAATACGGAGAAGGATACATGGTCCTAGAAGGAGAAGCAATATATTTAATGCAGAAATATACAAAAGGAAAAGTAGAAGATATTTACGCGGTAAAAGCAAAAAAAGGTGATGTGGCTATCATCCCTCCCTATTATGGCCATATTACTATAAACCCTTCAAATAAAACTCTTAAAATGGCAAATTGGGTGTCTGAGGAGTGTAAATCTTGTTATGACTTATTCCAAAAAAAACAAGGGGCTTGTTATTACTATACAAAATCTGGCTGGGTTAAAAACAAAAAATATAAGAATATACCTAAATTAAGGTTTGAAAAACCTCTCCAAAATATAACTAAAGCGGGTATGGCGAAATTGGTAGACGCGTAGCATTCAGAATGCTATGGTTTTAAAACCATGGAGGTTCAAGTCCTCCTGCCCGCACTAATAGTACTTAATTAATAATAAATTTAATATGGAAAATAAAAAAATCCGCATTATCCCTCTTGGCGGGCTTGGTGAAGTTGGTCGAAATATGACCCTTTTAGAATACGAGAAAGCTATTTTAATTATTGATATGGGGCTTGGATTCCCGGATGAAAATATGCATGGGATTGATTTTACTATCCCGAACATTAGTTATCTCAAAGGGAAAGAAAAAAATATCTTAGGAGCAATTTTTACTCATGGACATTATGATCACATTGGAGCCGTGCCTTATATTTTACCCAAAATTGGCATAATCCCAATGTATGCTGGGGCTCTAACTAAGGGAATTATTCTAAGAAGACAAGAAGATTTTTCTAGCCAACCAAAACTTGATATAAAACTAATAAAGTCAGACTCTAAAGTTAATTTAGGCCCTTTTCAGATTAGTCCATTTCGTCTTAATCACAGCATCCCCGACAATTTTGGTTTATTTATTAAGACTTCTGTTGGTAATATTGTTCATACTTCTGATTTCAAATTTGACAAATCACCGGTTAATGAACCTCCTGCTGATTTTGAAGAATTAAAAAGAATTGCGAGTAAAGGTATTTTACTTTTGACATCTGATTCAACCGGAGCAGAAGAAGAAGGCCATTCTCTTTCGGAAAAAACAATCTTTGAAAATTTAAATAAAATTTTTCAGAAAACAAAAGGACGAATTATTTCGGCTTCTTTTGCCTCTCTCATAAATAGAATCCAACAATTAATAACTTTGTCTGAAAGATATAACAGAAAAGTAGCAATTGAAGGGTATAGCTTAAAAACAAATATTGAAATTTGTGAAAGCTTGGGGAAAATCAAAATAAAGAAAGGGACTATAATAAATACTAAAGATATAGGAAAATATCCTGATTCAAAGCTAAGTATAATTTGCACCGGAGCTCAAGGCGAAGAAAATGCTAGTTTTATGAGAATAGCTAGCAAAGAACATAAATTTATTCATATAAAAAGTAATGATACCATTATTTTTTCTTCTTCTGTTATCCCGGGGAATGAAAGAAGTGTCCAAGCGCTTAAAGATGAATTTTATAGACAGGGCGCTAAGGTATTCCACTATAAAATGATGGACATCCATACTTCTGGCCATGCTCGACAAGACGAATTAAAGCAAATGATACAAATAATGAAACCTCATTTTTTTGTCCCTGTCCATGGACAATATTCAATGCTTGTTAGGCATGCCGAGCTAGCCGAAGAACAAGGAATTAAAAAAGAAAATATCATAATAGCTGAAAATGGAGAGGTTATAGATTTAATGGAAAATAAAATTTCAAAAGAAAATAAAAAAATCCCTGTAAACTGTGTAATGGTTGACGGCTTAGGAGTTGGAGATGTTGGAGAGGTGGTACTAAGAGATAGACAAAACTTAGCCGAAGATGGAATGTTTGTAATTGTAGCCATAATTGACAAAAAAACTGGAAAGGTTAAGGGATCTCCTGATATAATATCAAGAGGCTTTATATATTTAAGAGAATCAAAACAATTACTAAGAGAAACTAGGCAGAAAACAATAAAAACTATTAATGATTTAACTGGATCTGACCATGCAGTTAATTGGACTTTTGTTAAAAAAGAGGTCCGAAATAAAATTGGACATTTTCTTTATTCAAAAACAAAGAGAAGACCAATGGTTCTTCCAGTTATAATTGAGGTATAAAAATTTAACAAAACTAGCTAATAATTAGTTTCTTTATCTTTTTCAATTTCCCTTGCATTAGGGATTTTGTTTTTGCTTCCACAATAACCCTTAAAAGGTTTTCTGTGTTTGAAGGCCTTACACTAAACCACCAATGTTTAAAATCTATTCTTAATCCGTCCAAATGAGAAACTTTTCCATTTTTAAATTCTTTTTCAATAATTTTAATTTTATTCTTTTTGTCTTTAACTTCAAAATTAATTTGTCCCGAATTAAAATATTTTTTAAACTCTTTAATAAGTTGAGATATTGTTTTCCCTTGATCAGAGATTTCGTTTAATATTTTGAATAAAACAAATAAAGGAACTTCAAAAAAGTAGGGAGATCCTAAAAAATAATGTCCGGAAAACTCTCCAGCAAATATTATGTTATTTTTTTTCATTCTTTCTTTAATAAAAGTATGACCTACCTTCCCTGCCAAGGCTATACCTCCATTTTCCTTAACAATATCTCTAATTATATTACTAGAACAAATATTATATAAAATTTTTGATTGGGGATTACTTTTTAAGAGGATTTTAGATATTAAACAAGTTATAAAATCACTAGGAATTGTTTTTCCTTTTTCATCAATAAAAACAATTCTATCTCCGTCTCCATCAAAAGCTATTCCTAAATCAAGTTTTTTCTTCTTAACCAAAACCTTTAAATCTTTAATGTTTTTTTCTTCTAAAGGGTTGGCTAAATGATTTGGGAAATTACCGTCAAGTTTGGAAAAAATATGATAAATTTTACAAGGTAATTGTTTTTTAAGTTCATTAATCAAAATACCTGATACAGCATTAGCAGTATCTACCCCAATTTTTAATTTAGTAGCTTTTAAATTTTTAAAATCTAATTTAGAAATAGAAAAATTAAAGTTTAAATATCTTTTTAAGACATCCCTTTTTTTTATGTTTCCTTTATTGGTATTCTTTTTAACTGATTTTAAGCTCAATACTATTTTTTTAATTTCTTTCAGCCCACTATTTTTACCAATCGGGCTGACTTGTTTACCAATTATCTTAAAGCCATTATATTTTGGAGGATTGTGACTAGCCGTAACCATCAAGCCTCCATCACAATTATACAAATTAGCAGCAAAATAAAACATTGGCGTACTAGTTAAGCCAAGATCAATTATGTTAACTCCTTTTTGTTTTAAAATGCCTTGTTTTAAATATCTGGATAAAACCGGAGAAGATATACGATTATCTTGACCAATAATAATATTTAATCTTTTATCGTTCTTTTCCCGAAGAAATAAAATAAACGCCTGACCTATTCTTTCAGCATCATATTTATTAATCTCATTTGGATAAACGCCCCGAATATCATAGGCTTTAAAAATATTTAAATTCATTTTTTGATAAGTTAACATAGCTTTATTATATAAAATAATTTGACATTATAAAAGATTTTGGTAGTATGAAGTATAAACATTATTACAAGAATTAGAAATATTATGAAATTATACGAATTAACATATCTTGTCTCTGCAGAATTAGGCCCAGAACAAATGGAAGCTTTATTAAAAAAGATAAATTCTTTGATTTTAAAAAATGGGGAGATAACAGGATCTATCGCTCCTATAAAAAAGAATTTAGCTTATCCGATTAAGAAACAAGATGCCGCTCTTTTAAACCAAGTAGAATTTAATTTTGAACCTGAACAAATAGATGCATTTAAAAAAGAGATTAATAAAGAAAAAGAAATTCTGAGAATTATGCTTACTGAAAAAAAGAATATTAAGATTAAGAAAAAAAATAGAAATCCTATACTAGAACCTAAACTAATTCCAGAAGATATTAAACTATCTACAGAAAAACCTAAACAAAAAGCTGATTTAGAAAAAATTGGAGAAAAATTAGATGAAATATTAAAATAAATTTAAAAAATATGAATTTAAATAAAGTATTTGTTTTGGGAAATGTTACTCGAGATCCAGAACAAAAAAAATTACCTTCGGGACAAGCAGTAGCTTCTTTTGGAATAGCTACTAATCGTTTTTATAAACAAAACGAAGAAAAAAAACAAGAAGTTGAATTTCACAACATCGTTCTTTTTGGCAGATTAGCTGAAATCGCTTCCGAATATCTTAAAAAGGGTTCTTTAGTCTTAGTAGAAGGACGAATAAAAACTAGAAACTGGACTGATACGTCTGGAATTAAACATTACCGAACTGAAATAATAGGTGAAACATTACAGCTTGGACCAAGAGCAGGACAAGCATTCGAAAATCCATCAACACCAAAGAAACAAGAGAATGAAATTCCAGTTATAGAAGAAGATCCTGTTGATAATAAAAAGGACAAAGAGATAGACGTGAGCGATATACCATTTTAAAATAATCAACTAGAATAATTAGAAAATTATGTATTGTTATTTTTGCAGACACAACACAAAGAAGGTCGATTTTAAAGATACGGAAACCTTAAAAAGATTTATTTCTTTATTAGGAAAAATAAAAAGCAGAAAAAAAACTGGACTTTGTTCTTATCATCAAAAACAAGTAGCCCGAGCGATTAAAAGAGCTAGACAACTTGCTTTATTGTCTTATACTAAAAAATAAATTAAATTTGGGCTCTAACCTCTTTTTCTAGTTCCTTCATCATTTTCTTATTTTCTTTCAGAAATTCCTTGGCGCCCTCCATGCCTTGACCAATCTTAGTTTCTTTAAATTCATACCATGAACCATGTTTCTTAATGATATCGTTTTTTAATCCAATACTAATGATATCTGCTAACTTAGAAATACCCTCGTTATAATAAATATCAAATTCAACTGTTCTGAAAGGAGCAGCTATTTTATTTTTAACAACTTTTGCTCTAACCCTCGAGCCAATAATTTCGTCTCGCCTTTTAATCTGAGCAATTCTAGTTAATCTTATCCTAACTGAGGAATAGAATTTTAAGGCCATACCCCCTGGGGTAGTGGTAGGATCTCCAAACATAACTCCTATCTTCATCCTGGTTTGGTTCAAAAATACAACCGTTGTCCCAGTTTTTGAAATAATTCCGGACAGCTTTCTCAAGGCTTTTGACATTAAACGAGCTTGAAGCCCTATTTGTTGATCTCCCATTTCTCCCTCAATTTCTGTTTTAGGAGTAAGAGCAGCAACAGAATCAATTACAATAACCGCTATTTCCTTAGAACGAACCAATGTTTCTACTATTTCTAATGCTTGTTCTCCGCAATCAGGTTGGGAAATTAAAAGGTCATTAATATTTACGCCAATTTTCTTGGCATATTCTGGATCTAAAGCATGTTCAGCGTCAATAAATGCACATACTCCCCCTTTTTTTTGAGCTTCCGATAAAATATGCAAAGCTAAAGTAGTTTTTCCTGAACTCTCGGAACCAAATATTTCAATTACTCTCCCTCTGGGCACTCCACCAATACCTAGAGCCCAATCTAAAGAAATAGATCCCGTAGAGATTGAATCAACATGAACACGCTTTACATCATTTAATTTCATTACGGCACTCTCTCCAAATCTTTGCTTTATTTCTTCTAAAGCATCCTCTAGTCCCCCTAATATATTTTTTTGTTTTTTTGAAGCCATAGATTAATTATTAGTTATTAAACTTTTTCCCATCCGTCCTCATCTTTGACTCCTGGTTCTTGAATAAATACTTTTCTGGGCTTGGCTCCATCTCCTGGACCTACAACACCTCTATCTTCTAATATATCTAAAAGTCGAGCTGCTCGGGCGTAACCAACACTCAATCTTCTTTGCAATAAAGAAGCCGATGCTTTTTTGGATTCAATTACTATTTGTTTTGCTTCTTCATATAATGAGTCCTGTTCGCGAGTAGATATACCAGGAGAAGAGATTGGTTCTTCCAATCCTTTCCCCAAACTTTCTTCTAGCTCTTCTTGCTTTTCTTTTTCATTTATAAAATCTTCTTTTTTATAAAAAGAAACGACTTTTTTAACTTCTTTACTTAGAACATAAACCCCTTGAACTCTTTTTGGTTTAGATAATTGAGAAGATATAAAAAGCATATCTCCAGCGCCTAAAAGTGATTCTGCTCCAGCACCATCTAAAATTGTTCTAGAATCAATTTGGGATGCTACTTGGAAAGCAATTCTAGAATTAATATTTGCCTTAATTAAACCAGTAATTACCTCAACTGAAGGCCTCTGGGTAGCAACAATTAAATGAATACCTACCGCCCTGGCCATTTGAGACAATCTAACAATATTAGCCTCAATCTCTTTGCCCTTAGTCGCCATCAAATCTGCTAACTCATCAATAATTAAAACAATATAGGGCATAATTTGAGTATCGTTCTCTGCGCTATCTTTTGATTTATTTTTTTTAGAATTTTGTTTTATCACCTCATTATAGCTTTCTATGTCCCTTGCCTTTGCTGCTGATAATACTCCAAATCTTCTATCCATTTCACCAGTTAACCAAACAAGAGCATTAACTGTTTTCTGAGCGTTAAAAATGACAGGACACAAAAGATGAGGCAAATTTTCATAAACTGGGAACTCAACTCTTTTAGGATCAACTAAAATAAACTTTAACATTTGCGGAGAATTGTGATATATCAAACTAAGTATTAAAGAATTTAAACAAATCGTTTTTCCAGAGCCTGTAGAGCCAGCAACAAGAAGATGAGGCATTTTTGCCAAGTCAGCAAAAGTTGGTTTTCCCGAAACGTCTTTGCCTAAACAAAGCAAAAGAGAAGAATTTGATTCTTGAAAAGTAGAAGAAGCAACTAGTTCGCGCAATCTAACTACTGCTCTAGCTTTATTAGGAACTTCAATCCCGACTAATGATCTCCCCGGAATTGGAGCTTCCATTCTTAGAGGATGAGAAGCTAAAGCTAAAGATAAATTACTTATTAAGGCCGTAATCCTGGATAGTTTTATCCCCTCCGCTGGTCTTAAGGCATATTGAGTGACAGTTGGACCAACATTAACTTCTGATATTTCGGACAGAATTCCAAAATTTTGTAATGTTTTTTTAATTGTAAGAGAATTTGCCTCAATATCACCCATGCTCACTGCCTTGTCCCCATTGGTTTCTAATAAAGTTATCGGAGGGAATTTATATAAATTAGAATCTTTGGTGGTAACAAAATCAGATTGTTTGGGTTCAATATTTATTATTTTTTTAATTTCTTTTTTATCTATTGGTAAAGTATTAATTTTCTCCATTTCAAATTCAACTTCTTTTTTCTCAATTTTTTCAGGTTCTATACCCTGAGAAAGATTTTTTTTCTTGGCCAAAAATTCTTTATATGGTAAAAATTCCCAGAATATTAATAAACTTATTAAGACAAAAACCATTAAAACTATAAATGTTACCCAAATGCCAAAATAATGTATAAAAGGGTATGACATGAGATATCCTATCCAACCACCTTGCATTACTGGTAAATCTCGCATAGAAAATATCCCAGAAACGCCCAATATTAAAAGAGCCACTGCTAAGAACACAGGGGCAGTTAATCTTTTCTTGGGCGATGTCAAAAATATTAAGGCCGTAAGTCCCAAAAATAAAGGAATAAAGAATATTGTTTTACCTATTAAAAAATAAATTGAATTAAATAAAAATTTCCCCCCAACTCCTGATTTGTCAAAGAAAGATAAACCAATAACTATAGCTATTACAAAAATTAAAATTACTTTAACCTTTTTCCTTAATTTTGAAGTTAAAATAGGATATTTAGTATTTCTTTCAAATTGATCTTCTTTTTTCCTAAGGTTTTTTTTGTTCTTTCTTTTTTTCGCCATTTATTTTTTTGATTCCTGTCCCCGCAGGTATTAATTTACCTATTATAACATTCTCTTTGAGCCCATGCAATTTATCTACTCTCCCCTCTAAACAACTATTAATTAATACCCTGGATGTTTCTTGAAACGAAGCTGCCGAAAGAAAACTATCTGAACTTAAAGCAACTTTTGAGATACCAAGAAATATTGGGACCATTTTAGGAATAATTTTGCCCTTATTTTTTAATTCTTTTTTAACTTCATTAAATTCAGACAAAGTTGTTATTTGGCCGGGCAACCAATTGCTCCCTCCTCCATCTTTAATCTTAACCCTAGAAAACATTTGTCTAGTTATTGTTTCAATATGTTTGCTGTGAATATTAACTCCTTCTGAAGTATAAATTCTTTTTACTTCACGAGTAACATATCTTTGAGCTTCCTTAACCCCTCTTAATTTCAAAACCTTTTTAAGGTTCAAACTCCCTTCACAAAGTTGAGTTCCTTTGGCGATTTTTTCTTTTTCCTCAACCCAGAATGCTCTACCTAATGGGATTTTATATTCTACAATGTTTACTTTTTTGGCTTTTTCCCCGTCTTCTTGATCAGGCATTATAGTTATAATTCTCTCTTTCTGATTTATTTTTTTAACTGTACCTGAAACTTCGGAAATAATTGCTTCTCCTTTTGGATCCCTTAACTCAAAGATTTCTTCTACTCTTGGTAGACCCTGGGTAATATCTCCAGCACCAGCAACTCCACCTAAGTGAAATGTTCTTAACGTTAATTGCGTCCCTGGCTCACCTATTGATTGAGCAGCTATAATGCCAACTGCTTCTCCAATTTCTACAAGTTTATTTCTCCCCATTTCCCAACCATAACATTTTTGACAAACGCCTCTTGATGTTTTACAACTCAGAACGGAACGAACTTTTACTTCTTGAATTGAAGAATTCTCAACTATTTTTGCTTTTTCTTTATCTATAATTTCGCCCGCTTTCACTATTACTTTCTTTGACCTAGGATCATCAATATTATTTAATGCCGTTCTTCCTATAATTTCAAAAGAAAACTTCTGGCCGATGTTGTCTGAATCTTTTCTGAGTAATGCTATCCCTTCTTTATCTCCACAATCTTTTTCCGTAACAATTACTTCGTGGCAAACATCAATAAGACGTCTGGTAAGATAACCACCGGCTGACGTTCTTAGGGCCGTATCAGCAGTTCCTTTTCTGGCTCCATGCGTTGAGAGAAAGTATTCTAACGTATCCAGGCCTTCTTTAAAAGAATTTTTAATTGGGATGCTAATTATTCCCCCTGATGGATTAGTAACCAAACCTTTCATTCCTGCCATTTGAACAGGTTGAGCCCATGAACCTCTAGCCCCAGACCCCACAATAGAAATAACTGGCCCATCTTCTGGCAATGTTTTAATAACTAATTTTTCAATATCTTCTTTTACTTTAGACCATATTTCAATTGATTTAGCATCTTTTTCTTCCTCACTCAAAAGACCTTTTTCGTAATGGTTTTCAATAAGTTTAACTTCTTTATCAGCTTTTTCTATTAATCCTTTTTTTTCTTTAGGAACAATTAAATCATCCATACCCCAACTTATGCCCGATAATGTAGAGTATTCAAATCCCAATTCTTTAATTCTATCTAAGATACTTTCTATTTCGGGCCATTTATATTTTGCGATTACATCAGCCACAATATTGGCCAGAGATTTAGAATTAATATTTTCATTAAGATAGACATAATCCTTTGGCAAAACTTGATTAAAAATAATTCGGCCACAAGTAGTTTCTAATAAAGATTTAGAACTTTTTTCTTTAAAGTTTTTATTTAAAGAAGATTTTAAAATCTTAATCTTGGCTTGAACGTTAATTTGCCTCAACTCATAAGCTAGAATTGCCTCCTCTGGACTAGAAAACAATTTATTCTGCCCTTGGCAATTTTCTTTTTCTTTCGTTAAAAAATAACAGCCTAAAACAATATCCTGAGAAGGGCTGACAACAGGTAATCCAGTAGATGGCTTAAGTAAATTTTTAACAGACCACATTAATTCTCTCGCCTCTTCTTGGGCTCGTTTGGAGAGAGGAAGATGAACTGCCATTTGATCCCCGTCAAAATCAGCGTTGAATGCTTTACATACTAGAGGATGAAGTTTAATTGCTTCTCCTTCAATAAGAATTGGCTGAAATGCCTGGATACCTAATCTATGAAGGGTAGGCGCCCGATTAAGCAACACTAATTTACCTTTAACTACCTCTTCTAGAGATTCCCATACTTCATCTATCCCGTCTTCTATTAATTTTGAGGCTCCTCGAATATTATATGCTAATTCTTTGTCAATTATCTTTTTAATTACAAAAGGGCGAAAAAGCTCTAGGGCCATTTTTTTAGGAAGCCCACATTGAGATAATTTAAGTTCTGGGCCAACCGCAATAACAGATCTACCTGAATAATCTACTCTTTTACCCAGGAGATTTTTTCTAAATCTCCCTTGTTTACCTTTTAAGGTATCTGCTAAGGATTTTAAAAGTCGTCTTCCTCCGGTGGTAGCAATTGTTGTCTGTCCTTTACGCATACCATTATCTAATAAAGCGTCTACTGCTTCCTGAAGCATTCTCTTTTCATTTCTGATAATAACTTCTGGTGCTGAAAGCTCAATAAGATATTTAAGCCGATTATTTCTATTAATTACTCTACGATATAAATCATTTAAATCCGAAGATGCGTACCGGCCACCATCCAATTGAACCATTGGCCTTAATTCAGGTGGCAAAACAGGTATAACTTCTAAAAACATCCATTCTGGTCTAATTTTTGATTTTTCTAAAGATTGGAAAAATTTTAATCTTTTTAATACTTTAATTCTAGCAATAGACGACAAATTCTCTAACTCTTTTTTTAAACTAGAAACCGTTTTTTTAATATCAATTTCTTTGAATATCTTTTCTAAGGTTTCTGCCCCTGTCCCTGCTTCAAAAATTTCTCCATATTTTAAAGACAAAGTTTCATAAAGTGTTTCAGACAAAACTTTTAACTTTTTTATTTCGGAAACTTCTGACTTAGCTATATCTTTAGCTTTCTTTAAATCTTCTTTGCCAAATTTTTGATCCTTATTTTTTAATTTTTCTTTATACTCTTGATCAATTTCTTGGAGTATTCTCTTTTTCGCTTCCTCGTCAACCTTAATAATAATATAGGCAGCAAAATAAATAACTTTTTCTAACCTCTGCATTGGAATATTTAGAGTCAACCCTATTTTTGAGGGAACACCTCTTAAAAACCAAATATGAGAACAAGGAGTTGCTAGTTTTATATGGCCCATTCTATTACGTCTTACTGAGCTTCTGGTAATCTCAACTCCACATCTATCACAAATAACTCCTTTATATCTAATGCCTTTATATTTTCCACAATAACACTCGTAATCTTTTGTCGGCCCAAAAACTTTTTCACAGAATAAACCATCTTTTTCTGGTTTTTGGGTACGATAATTTATAGTTTCTGGTTTTATTACCTCACCATGAGACCAACTTAAAATATCTTCTGGAGAAGCAAGTTTGATCTTTATTGATTCTAAATTAGAAATTCGCATATAATTTAGTTATTAATAATTATTTATCAGCTGTCTCCTTTTCTTTAATCTCAATTCCCATCCCTAGCGCTTTTAATTCTAAAACTAATAAATTAAAAGAAGCCGGCACATTGAGATTTCTTATTGGTTGACCTTTCAAAATTGATTCATATGCTGTTGCCCTTCCTTGGATATCATCTGATTTAATTGTTAACATTTCTTGAAGAGTATAAGCTGCCCCATATCCTTCTAGGCTCCAAACTTCCATTTCTCCAAACCTTTGCCCTCCAAACTGAGCTTTGCCTCCTAGCGGTTGTTGAGTTATTAAAGAATAAGGACCAATGCTTCTCATATGAATCTTATCTTCAACCATATGTATTAGTTTCATTACATACATATATCCTACTGTAATCTTCCTAGGAAGTTTTTCTCCAGTTTTACCATCATATAAATCAACCTGACCCGATTCTGGCAAACCAGCAGATTTTAACTCTCTTTTTATATCTTGTTCGTCTGCCCCTAGTAATGCTGGGGTTATTGCTAAATACCCTAATTTTTTAGCAGCAAGACCAAGATGTGTTTCCAGAATTTGGCCAATATTCATTCTAGAAACAACTCCCATAGGATTTAAAACAATATCAATCGGTGTTCCGTCTTCTAAAAATGGCATTTCTTCTTCGGGTAATATTTTGGAAACAACCCCTTTGTTGCCATGTCTTCCTGATAGTTTGTCCCCAACTTTAATTTTTCTAATTTGAGCAACCTCTACCTTAACCCGTTTTAATATTCCCGGTTTTAATTTATCTCCTTGTTCTCTGGAAAATACTTTAACTGAAATAATCCGACCTCTTTTCCCATGCTCCATTCTCAAGGAACTATCTTTAATGTCTTTTGCTTTTTCTCCAAAAATTGCCCTTAATAATCTCTCTTCTGCTGTAAGCCCTGATTCTCCTTTAGGGGAAATTTTTCCAACTAAGATATCGCCTGGCCCTACTTCGGCTCCAATTCTAACAACCCCTTCTTCGTCTAAATCTTTCAATTTTTCTTCTCCGACATTAGGAATATCATAGGTAGTTAGCTCTGGGCCTAATTTTGTTTCTCTTACATCACAAGTAAGGTCTTCGATATGAAGAGATGTAAACGCATCTTGTTTAAGCAATCTCTGCGAAAAACAAACAGCATCTTCAAAATTTCCTCCTCTTAAAGGCAGGAAAGCAACTAAAACATTTCTTCCTAGGGCTAGTCTCCCTTTATCAGTAGATGTCCCATCAACTAGAACATCTCCTTTTTTAACTTTTTGCCCTTTGTTCACTATTGGTCTTTGATGGAAACAAGTATATTGATTCCCTCTAATAAATGTCCTCAATTTATAAGTTCTTTCTTCTTTTTTTGTTTTTATCTTAACGTGGGAAGCGTCAACTGAAATAATTTTCCCATCATCAGGAGCTAATACCACTTCTCCTGAATCCCGAGCAACATTTCTTTCAACTCCCGTCCCCACTAATGGGGCCTGAGGTCTAACTAATGGCACTGATTGTCGTTGCATATTTGAACCCATTAAAGCTCGATTAGCATCATCATTCTGTAAAAATGGGATTAAAGAAGTGGCCACACTAATAATTTGTTTGGAAGATACATCTATAAAATCAACTTGTTTTTTATTAATTATTGCTGGCCCAGTTTTTGTCCTAACCTCAATTTCCTGATTCAAAATATTACCGTTATCATCTATCTCTATCCCGGCATGAGTAATATTATATTTTTCTTCTTCGTCTGCACTTAAATAAAAAACTTGTTTTGTAACTTTACCATTTTTAACTTTAAAATATGGCGTTTCTAAAAATCCATAATGATTAACTTTGGCAAAACAGGCTAAATGATTTATTAATCCAACATTTTGGCCCTCTGGTGTTTCAATAGGGCATATTCTTCCATAGTGAGAAGGCTGAACATCTCTTACTTCAAACCCAGCTCTTTCTCTAGTTAAGCCTCCCGGGCCAGTAGCTGTTAAACGTCTTTTATGTTCTAATTCTGCTAAAGGGTTTTCATTGTCCATAAATTGAGATAATTGAGAAGACCCAAAAAATTCTTGGATTACAGCCATTACTGGTCGTGAGTTAATAACCTGAGAAGGGGTTAAGGTAGCAGATTCTAACGTTGACATTTTATCTCTAATTATTCTCTCCATTCTCATCAACCCTATTCTAACTCTATCTTGTAAAATCTCATTAACCATTTTTATCCTCCTATTCCCCAAATGATCTATTTGATCCGGGGTAGAAGATGGATCATTATTTAATTTGATAATTTCTCTTATAACTTCAATTAAGTCCTCTCTTTTTAATATTCTATCTTCTCTTTTTATTTCTTCATTTTTCGCTTTGTTCTTCCCTTTTAATAAAACTTTTAATTGCGGTAATCTTTGATAAATTTTCCATCTGCCAACTCTGCTTATATCATATCTTTGAAAATTACAAAACATATTTAAGATTAATTCTTTAGCCGCATCTGGCCCAGCTAAATCACCTGGTCTTAATTTCTTATAAATTTCAACAAATGCCTCTGACTCATTATGGGTAATATCTCTTTTAAGTGTTTTTTCAATATATCCGTCTTCCCCTTGGTCAATATCTGAAAATATTTCTTTAATTTCTTTGTCCCCTTTGACTCCAAATGCTCTTAATAAAGTTGTGGCTGCTACTTTTCTTTCTCTGTTTATCCTAACGCCAATAAATCCAGATGATTCTGTCTCAAATTCCAACCAAGAGCCCCTAGAAGGAATAATTTTGGCTCCAAAACATTTTTTTCCTTGAGAAGCTTTTAATGTAAAAAAAACTCCCGGTGAACGAATCAACTGAGAGATTACTACTCTTTCAACTCCATTAACAACAAATGTTCCTTTCTCGGTCATTAATGGAAAATCAGCTAAGAAAAGCTCTTGCTGTTTTTTTTCATTAGTTTTTAAATTATGTAGAATAACATTAACTCTTAGTGGAGCTTCATAAGAATCATTATTTATTCTTGCTTCCAGGCCATCTTTATATTTTGGTTTTCCAAGTTTATAATCTTTGAAGCTGATTTCAAATTGTTTTTTTGTATAATCATAAATAGGAAACATTTCTTCAAAAAGTTCTTTTAAGTTATATTCCCAGAACCATTTCCAACTCTCTTTTTGAGCGGAAATTAAAGAGGGAAGAGGAAAAGAGATTTTAGACTTTGAAAAACTTTTTATTTTTACCATACCTTTTATGTTAAGAAAACAAAAATAACCTTCACGAAAAGGTTCTTATGAGGTTTTGTTGTAAATAGTATTGTCTAATATAAAAATTAGATGTTTGACAAGATAACAATCCAAATTATATTCTTTTTTAAAAAATAAGTCAAGAGCTGTGAATTCTCATGTTTTGCAAAATACCTATCCCCAAATAAAGAACTAAAAGCTGAGAACCACCGTAAGAAATAAAAGGTAAGGGGATCCCAATAATAGGCAATATGCCTAGAGACATACTAATATTTATAAATACTTGCGAGAATAAAAGAAAAGCAAAACCAGATGCAAAAAGTCGAGCAAAATTATTTTTAGAAATTAAAGCTATTTTAATAATTCTAAAGATAAGAAATAAGAATATGGATAAAAGGAGCGAAATGCCTATAAAGCCTGTTTCTTCGGCGATAGCTGAAAAGATAAAATCTGTTTGCGATTCAGGTAAAAAACCATACTGGGCTTGAGAGCCCTTGCCAATGCCTTTCCCAAATAACCCTCCTGAGCCAATAGCAATTTTTGATTGGTTAATATTCCAAGAAGTTCCTGTTTTGTCTTCTCCTGGATTTAAAAAAGTAATAACTCTTTGTTTTTGATAATCTTCCAAAGCAAATCCCCATAAAAACAACGATGCTAAACAAAATATAAGTAATAAAATGAAAAAATGAGATATTTTAATTTTTGAAAAAATAACAATGCCCATCCAAATAAAAACTAACATCAAAACAGATCCAAAATCAGGTTGGAAAAAAATAATAATGCTTGGAATCAAAACAAATATTCCTGAAAAAAGGATATGACGAAATTTATATATTTCAACATGATACCTTGAAAAATATTTACTTAAAACAATAATCAAAATGATAGATAAAAATGGGACTGGATCAAAAGAAAATAAACCAAAATTATACCATCCTTTTACTCCATTTATCTCTGAGCCAAAGAAGAATAATCCGATTAAAAGTGCCAAAATTATAATATATAAAATTAAAATTAAATAAGAATTTGTTTTAAAAATCCTATAATCAAACGAGCTAAATAAAAATATTAAAACTAATCCCAGAAAAACAAAGATTAATTGTTTTTCAAAATTCAAAAAGTTTCCTTGATGTAAACAGATATTATAAATTTCTAAAAGACCAACAGAACTTAAAAAAAGCACTGAACTTATTAAGAACCAATCTAATCTTTTTAAACGAGAGAGTATCGTCATTTTAATTCAAAAATAATTATTACTTATTAGTAATTAATAATAAAAACTCCTGTTCATTAATAATTTTAATGTTTAACTTCTTTGCTTTTGGGAATTTAGACCCAGGATTTTTACCTAAAATAAGAAAATCTGTATTCTTACTTACGCTTTCGGAAATTTTACCTCCTAATTCTTTAATTCTCTCCTTGGCTTTATCTCGGCTTAATTTATCTAAAGAACCAGTTAGGGTAAAAACCTTCCCCCCAAGAACTTTATTTTTAGTATTTACAGTTTTATATTTTATCTTTACGCCAAATCTTTTTAATTTCTGTAAAATTTTAATATTATCTTTTTGCTGGAACCAGTTGTAAATAGATTCTGCCGTTTCCGGACCAATATCTTTAAGATTAATAAGTTTTTCCATACTTGCTTTTTTAAGATTTTCCAAGTTTTCAAAATAATTTGCTAAATCCTGAGATGTCTCTTCCCCCACTTGATTTATGCCCAAAGAATATATAAATTTGGGAAAACTAATCTCTTTTTTTACCCTTATTGCTTCTATCAAATTTTTAACTGCCTTCTGAGCAAATCCTGGTAAACTTAAAAGATCTTTTTTGGATAAATTAAAAATGTCTGCTGGATCAGAAATAAATCCTTTTTCAAACAATTGTTCAATAATTCTGGGGCCCAAGCCCTCTATATTAAATCCGGGCCTAGAAACAAAATAACTAAAATATCTTTTTTGTCTAGATTCACATTTAGAATTAGGACAATGCCATATTACCTCTCCTCTTTTTTTAACTAATTTGGTTTGACAATAAGGGCAGAATTTAGGCATATTAAATTCTATTTCTTGGCCCGTTCTTAATTCTTTGAGAACCTTAACAACCATAGGAATAACATCCCCAGCTCTGCCCACAATAACAGTATCTTTAATTTTAACTCCTAATCTTTTTATTTCGTCTTCATTGTGCAATGTTGCTTTGCTTATAATTACACCCCCAACTTTAACAGGTTTTAAATAAGCCACAGGGGTAACAGCGCCTGTTCTTCCAACTTGAACTTTTATATCTTTAATAATTGTTTCGGCCTGCTCAAGAGGAAATTTATAAGCTATCGCTCCTCGGGGTGATTTTCCGATTACGCTTAATTTATTAAAGATTTCATTATCATTAACTATGACCACAATCCCATCTATCTCATATTTTAAATCTTGTCTTTTTGCTTCCCATTTTTTATGAAACTGAAAAACTTCTTCAAGATTTTTACAAAGTTTGGTGTGCAAATTTACTTTAAACCCCAATTCTTTTAATATCTTATGCCCTTGCTTATGATCTATTTGCCCTAAGTCTGAAATTAGATCATAACAAAAGAAATTTAAATTCCTTTCCGCCATAATTTTAGAATCCAACTGA
>CAZOJF010000008.1:0-8446 GCA_964580085.1 uncultured Candidatus Saccharibacteria bacterium
TTAAAGTGTTGCACTTACTTATTGAACTAACTAAAGAAAAAGACCCAACAATATTATTGCTAGGTCTTTTTAGATAAGTAATTAATACTATTTAGTCAAAAAAATAATTACTTTTTTACCAAATTTTTTTCTATCTTGAAAAGTAACGTACTTTTCATCTACTAAAACATCTAAATCCTTAAAATTAAATTCCGCCCCAACTCTTTTTCTATGGTTCCAGTTAACAATTATTTCTATTTTGTCTTCGTCCAATACGGCTTCTTTGAATGTACTTCTAAGTTGAAAATCATAAGGGGACATATGTTCAAATTCTACTTTTTTATCCATAAGCCCTTTCTGACACTTAATAAATATTTCTAGTAATTCTTTTACCCCTATGCCTCCTCCGTTATTATTGCTATAAGCAATATCAATGAATTTCCAGAATATTTCTGAGAATTTTTCTTGAACCATTTTATTTTTTCCTCCTTTTGTTTTTTATGGTTCTTTTCTTTGTTCATATAATGTGAAGCAAGTATACATAAGAATATTGCTATCGATATCCAAGCAGAGATCTTAAAGAATATTTCTTTCGGACTCATCTTCTCTCACCTCTTTAATTTATCTTAGAAATTTTAATATTATTTTTCTCCATATTTATTTTTTAAAGTTCTAAAAATTATACGATGAAGTATATTTTACTAATAGTTAATTCATGAACAATAAGATATTATATTCTCAGCTATTTTTAAAAGTTGTTTTGGGTCTCCTTTTTTCGCTCGGCTGGGATTAAGTTCGTTGCCCCTATTAATCGGTATGAGATGAATATGGGCATGAGGGACAGCAAATCCTTCGATTATTAAACCAATTTTTTTGGACCCAATTGCTTGTTTTAATACTTTTGATAATTGTTTTACTATTTTAAACATTTCGGAGTATAAAGGTTCTTCTAAATCAAAAATATAATCAACATGTTTTTTAGGGACAAGGATAGTATGACCAGGATTTATAGGATTAATATCTAAAAAAGCCAAGAAATTTTCATTTTCCCAGATTTTATAACTTGGCAATTCTTTTTTTACTATTTTACAAAATAAACAATTTTCCATATTTATTATTTCATTATCTCGGCAAGCTCTCCTTCACATCTATTTAAATTTAATTCATTGTAAACTATTTCTTTAAATTCTTTATCTTTTTCAAAAGAACAAATCATTTCTAAATTTTCCCACTCCGGCTTTAATATATATTCAGGATATTTTATTTTAACTTGACATAGTCCTTGCTTTAAACCTACAATCTCGAAATAAGTAATTATTTTACCATTATTATTTACTTCAAATGTAATTTTTGCTGGTTTACAAATCTGATAATTTTCATTCATGCAATCCATTATTTTTGTTGATTCAGTTTTATTTATGTTGGGGAATATATTTCCACAATTTAAAACTATTTCAGGCTCGGATTCTTTCTGGTCTAAAGTCTTTACGGTAATTTTTGAATTCTTATCATTATTTTGCAAAAAATAAATTACTTCTCCAGTAATTATTCCCGTAATTATTATTATAAAAACAATTAACCATATTTTTACCGCACCTGATTTATTTTTCATATTTTTATTTAAATTAAGCATTAGATTTTATTTCAATAACGTCTCCATCTTGAACAATATATTCTTTCCCTTCTACACGGATAAGTCCTTTTTCTCGGGCGGGGGCAAAACCCTTAGAATCAATAAGTTTTTGCCAGTTAATGATTTCTGCTTTTATAAAATATTCTTCAAAATCACTATGGATTATTCCTCCTGCTTGGGGAGCAGTACTTCCCTTCTTTAAGGTCCAACCACGAGTTTCATCGGCCCCAGTTGTAAAAAAAGTAATTAGGTTTAGTAGTTTATAACACTCTTTTATTAGGGTATCCATTTTTAACTCTTTTGGCAAGCCGAAAGAGACACGTTTTTCAGGACTAAAATCATTTGCTTCAAATTCAGTTAATATATCAATAATTAAGAACGGCCAATTATTCTTCTGAAAAGTTTCTATTATGTCTGGAGAAACTTCATCTTTTGATCCGTTTAGTAGAAATAATCTTGGTTTTGTAGTTAACATCTGATAACTATTTAATATTTTTATTTCTTCTTTTTCTAGTTCTTGTTCAAATAAGACTTTTCCATTTTGCAAAAGCATTTGAGCCTTTTTCAAAACTATTAATTCTTTTTGAATCTCTTTTTCTTTTGTTTTAACCCTTAATTCTTTTTCTAAAGATAAAATTCTTTTGTCAATTGTTTCTAAATCTTTTAAAACCATTTCTACATCTAGGGTATCTTTCTCTTTCAAAACATCTCTTACAGACTGGGTATTGATAATTTTTTCATTACTAAAACAACGGAGCACATATAATATGGCATCTACTTCCCTAATATTAGCTAAAAATTTATTACCAAGCCCCTCTCCCTTACTGGCTCCTTTTACTAATCCGGCTATATCAACAAATTCTACAGTTGTATAAATCTTTTTGGCAGATTTTGTTAATTCTGCTAATACATCTATTCTTTTATCAGGGACAGCAACCACGCCGATATTAGGATCTATAGTACAAAAAGGATAATTAGATTTATCAACTTCTTTTTTTGTTATGGCTTGGAATAAAGTTGACTTTCCTACATTTGGCAAACCAACAATTCCTATACTTAAAGACATTTTATTTCATCATTATTTTTCGCAAATTACAGTAATAACAATCAGGATCATCACATGTTTTATCCCAAAATGTTAAATTAATAATTTCTTTAGCCGTTTTTTTAATTTCTTCTTCAACGTTCTTTAATTCATCTGCCGAAATTTCGAATCTTTCTCTTTTATATATACCATTTTTATTTGATTCTATAAAATCAATTTCTCCAGTTTTCATTTTATACTTACCATTTTTAAAATTATTAAGAAGTAAATTATAAAATACAAGTTGACGTTTGTAATTTCCCCTACTATTTTTAGTATTCCCTTCTATCTCATTTCTAGACTTGGACCTACCAGTTTTATAGTCTATTACATTCACATTATCAAGGGTATCCAAAATTTCCATCTTATCAATTTTACCTCTAATTAATATATTTTTGTCTATCTCTACCCCATTAATATCAAATTCATTAATTATATTAATATTGTTTTTCCAAGAATTATGATAATTATCATAATACTCAGAAAGGACAATTTTCCCCTTATCAAGCATTTCAATATAATCAGATTGTTTTATGGGTTGTTGGATTAATCTTTCCGAAAATCTTTTAATAAGATATTCTTTTCTAGAGTCTTTCCCTTTTTTAATTTGGTCAAAGTAGTTTCTTAAGGCATCATGCACCGCTGTTCCAAATATCATATATTTATTTGGCAATTCAGGGATGCGGATTAAATTTCTGTAAAAATACTTCCAGGGGCATTCAAGATAATTATTAAGCGCCGTAACAGATAGTCCTTGTTTGTAAAACAATTGGTTTAAAAATCCCTTTTCTTTTATGCTTGGTTTAATTAAAACAACCGGGGCAAATTCTATGTCTCCATGTTTGTCAAATTCTTTTTCATCTTCGGTCACATCAACATCTTGGATAAATTCTTTTTTAATTTCTTGTATAAATTGGCATGGTAATTGTTGCTTCCCGTCTTGGTTGTGCTCAGAATAGGTAATAAAAACTTGTTTTTTTGCTCTGGTTAATGCTACGTAAAATAAATTACGTTCATCTTCGTCGTTAGTATTGGAAAAATCTGGTTTTACTTTTTTGGTTAATAAGTAAACTTGTTCGGGAAGTTTTATATATTCATAATTATGACGATTCCCCCAGTGGCCATTAGTTGCGTTTATGATATAAACATAATTAAATTCTAATCCCTTTGCCTTGTGAGCTGTCATCAGATGAACACAATTTGGAACTTGCTCTAAAGAATGACTTTTTATTGAAACATTGTGTTCTAAGACAATATCTAAATACTTAAGGAATTTTTCCAGGGTAGAATCTTTATGATTTTGGACAAAGGATTTAATTTGTTCAAAAAGAGTATGTAATTTAATAATTTTTTCATTTGCTGATGAACGAGAAAGGATATAACCAAGAAACCCAGAATCTCTCACAATATCTTCAAATGCTTCAATGGCATTTTTATTATAAATTGATTTATTCCAAATTGATAATTTTTTACATAAGTCTCTTAATTTTTCTGTTTCTTTAATCCCGGCCTCTTTCATAATCTTTGTAGATTGGACTGCGTCATAAGGATTAATATGTTTAGAAGATAATTTTATTAATTTATATATGTCTAGGGGTAATATATTGAATATGTCAATATGTAATAATTCTATTAATTCAAGAGATGAACCAAAATTTCGTATTGCTTTTAAAATGATAAGCAGTTTTTTAATATCTTCATCATTAAGTACGTCTTGATCTGATTCAATAACAAAAGCAACTCCAACTTTTTCAAACATTCTAGCGATAGGAATAACGTCTCTATTCACCCTATATAATACGGCAATTCGGCTGGGATCTTCTCCCTTTTCAATTAGTTTTTTAATATTTTGGGCTAGAAAATATTGTTCTGTTTCAGGCTTAGAAAAAGCATATAATTTTATAGGTATTTCCGGGTATTTCTTTTCGGCTTTAAGCTTGTTAATTTTGGGGTTGAGGTTATGGGCTACATTTAAAATTGTTTGGGTAGAGCGATAATTACGTTTGAGGGTAATTAGTTTTACATTTTTATAAAGATTTTTAAAATATAGAAAGTTTTCTATTGATGCTCCTTGAAAACGGAAAATTGCTTGTTTTTCGTCTCCGACTATAAACAAATTAGGGTTTTGGTGATAATTAACCAATAGTTCTAAGATTTTGTTCTGAGCGCTATTAGTATCTTGATGTTCATCTACTAACACATATAAATATTGTTCTTGTAATGTCAAAAGTAAGTCTTTATTTTCTTTTAAAGCTGATCTAACTTGCATAATCATATCACTATAATCATAAAACCCAGATTTATGCATCTCGGATTGATACTGGTCGTATATTATACTAAGTTCTTTATTGCGGATAATATATTTTTCGATATCTTTATACTTGCCTTTCATATTCCCCTTATATTTGCCCTTTTGATGGTAAAGATCTTCTATCTTGTTAAAATCAATTTCTTCTTGTTCAATTATCTTTACAAATTCTTCGGGGGTTAGCCCTTCTTGTTTTAATTCATTAATAGCATTGATAATTGAACGAATATAAAAATATGGGTTAGAAAAAGGCCTTAATTTTTCAAATTTTGTCTGGTCAATAATTTCACGTATAATTTGAACCTGGTCTACATCAGAGATATTTGTATATCCTATAATGTCTTGGAAATAATCAGGATATCTCTTAATAACATCATTGGCAAAACTATGGAATGTTGTGATTTTTACTTGATAAGCCAATACACCAATAAGTTCTATCAAGTCTCTTTGCATAGATGCTACTCCGGACTCGGTAAAAGTAAGAGCCAAGATTGCTTCGGGAGGTGTATCAGTTTTGTTCAGAATATTGGCAATCCGCATTGTAAGCAAATGGGTTTTACCCGTCCCAGGGCCAGCCACAACCATTACCGGCCCCTCTATTTCATCTACGGCTCTTTTTTGCTCGGGATTTAATTGTCGATATTTTAATTCAAAGTTATTCATATAAGCTTTACCAAGAAACTTCGTCAACTTTTTTTTCAATAGACTTATTTGTCTTTTTTCCTTTTTGGGCTGGACAGATATTTTTATATTCACACCAATCACATAATTTATTAATCCGAGGCAAAAGTTGTTTATCATTTTTAGCTTTTTCTAAAATGCTAGTTATTTTTGTTTCTAAATCTTTTAATTCCTCCTTTCTCCATTCTATTTCGTAAACCTTGGAATATTTAATATAAATTAACCCGGCTCTTATTTTTTCAGCAAAGGGATTAAGTTTGGAAGCAATAATTGCATAAATAGGAATCTGGACGTCATTTTCTATTATTTTGTCTATGGTGCTAAAAAAAGGCAACTTTCCGGTTTTATAATCCCATACAGATATAGAAGATTTTGAATCTTGGTCTATTCTGTCTATTCTTCCGGCTATTAAAAAGTTTCCCATATGATATTCCATCCAATCTTCTAATGATAAAGGTATGACTGAAAGGTCTGCACTGACAATATAATTTGTAAGCATGGTAATGGTTTTTAGCCCAAATGCTTTTTCTTGATCCACTGATTTAAACAATTTATTTCTTTGTTCAGCAGTCCAATAATTTTTGGTAAAATTATTTTGAGGAACTCTGGCCCAAGAATATCTGACCATCTGGCCAATATCTTGTTTCTCCCTTTTGTCTATTGGAATTTCTGAAATATCAAAGAAGTTTTTGAGTACCATATGAGCTACATTTCCAATAAAATTTTCGGGAGTATCAACAAATTTTGCTTTTACTTCTTTGTCATTGTGACACTTAAATCTGAAAGGACATAGAAGATATTTATTTAATGAGCTGGGAAATATTTTTTTAGGAAAGATATAAGCCATATATTTATATTTAATCTATTTTTATCTTAACAAAAAATCGCCCTAAAAGCGATTTTATGATAGTTTATTTTTATTATTTATTTTTTAGTAAATCAAAAATATAATCTCTTATTTTTAATTGTTCCTGAATACTATTTTCTAGCTCAATAGCTATAAAAGAAGAAAAATAATTTGCAGGATATCTTTTTAAATAATCTAATTCAGATAAATCTTCTAAATGATGAGAATCATATTTGACTTTATTCTTTTTTGAATAAGGATATTTTTTTATTGCCGAAATATGATTACATTTGATAGGATATTTTTCTATGACCTTAATATCATGTTGATATGCTTTTTTATCTGTTAACCTGACATTTTCCAAATGAGTAAAATCTAAACAAATTCCAGCATAGTTTTTAATTTCTTTTTCTTTTAGTCGGAAAGCAGTTTGGTTTTCAATGCTAATTATCTTTTTATACTTACTACAATCATACCCAAAAGGATATTGTTCTTCAGTATGAATATTAAAAACTTCTGTTTTGTAATTTTCTACTAAATAGTCTAATTCTGATAATTCCATGTCTGTTCTTATATGAACAAAAGGAATTTTTTCGATTTCTGTTTTTTCTAATAGTTTATAAAATTCTTTTCTTTCTTTTTTATTTATAGCAGTTAAAAAAACAAAAACCTCTTTTAATCTGAGCTTTTTTGCTTCTTCTATTTTATTTCGCCAAAGTCCCCTGCTAATTGTGGTAATTGTAGGAAGAATCTTTTTATATTTAATAGGTTTTATTTTCAATTATTTTTTTTATCATTGGCAAGACAAGTCTAGCTGCTTTTTGCCCTTCTAAAATACCTGTTTCACCCTCTCCTTTTAAAATCTTTCTCCAACCGAATAAAGAAGGATCCTTAATCAAAGGATTTATCACAATATCTGCTGACTTTACGCAATTTTTAGCTAAATGATATTGAAAATATTTAATAGTTTTTAGAGCTATTAAATAAGGATTATTTCCTATGTTTCTCTCTTTATTAAAGCGGCTTTTATTATCTAAATTTACAGCAATTACAATATCTGCTCCCATCTTTCTTACTGCTTCTACAGGAACAGATTCAGATAGTCCTCCGTCCCAAAGCATTCTTTCTTGCAATAATACGGGTTTAAAAAATAAAGGCACTGATATACTAGCTTGGACAGCAGTAGCAACATTCCCCTTTGATATTTCAACTGGCTCAGCTGTTTGAAAATCAGTAGCTACTATTTTAAATGGTATTTTTAGCTTATTAAAGGTAGATTTTTTTATATTGTCGTTAATAAACTTTCTTATCTTATTGCCATCAATCAATCCTCCCTTAAGAGAAGGGTCGATAAAAGAAATTACTTGGCGCCAAGAAGGAGACAATATAATTTTTTCTAGTTTGCTACTATTTTTACAAAAAGCATAAACACAACCAATCATAGCTCCCACACTAGAACCAGCAATAAAATCAATTGGTATTTTATTTTTTTCTAAAACTTTTATTACTCCAATATGGGCATATCCCCTAGTGCTTCCGCTCCCTAGGGCCAAACCAATTTTAGGAATTTTTTTATTTTCCATTTTATTTTTTATTCATTAATACCTAAAAGTTCTACTTCAAATATAAGAGTTGATTTAGGAGGAATTACATTTGAGCTTCCCTTGTCTCCATAAGCAAGGTCTGAAGGAATTATTAGTTTTCTCTTTTCTCCTATTTTCATTCCTAACACTCCTAAATCCCATCCTTTTATAACTTGACCAGCTCCAAGGTTAAAGCTAAAAGGCTTTCCTCTATCTATACTTGAATCAAACTTTGTCCCGTCTTCAAATGTACCCACATAATGAACAGACACATTGTCTCCATTTTTAGCTTCTGCTCCCGTCCCCTCTTGTAAAACCTCTACTTTTAATT
>CAZOJF010000008.1:8546-17378 GCA_964580085.1 uncultured Candidatus Saccharibacteria bacterium
CAAAAGGTTTTAGTAATTTCTTCAGCTATTTTTTTACCGGAAGATGTTAAAGTAAAAGAAGATTGAAGATTTCCAGAAATCATTTTTTTAGTTCTTAATGTTCTTAAAGAACGGTCTAATTTTCTAGCATCAGGCCATTTAGAATATTTAGGAAAACAAAATTTTTTAGGGAACAAAGAAAAGCATTCACTAATCAACTCTTGAAAAGTATACTTTTTATTTCTCTTGTTTAGAGAATAAATAGCAAAAAGTATGAGCTCATTTATAGAATGTTTTATGGTGGACATTATTTAAGAATACAATATTTTTAATTCTTGGTCAATTCTAAAAACAGTAAAAGTTAAAACTTAATAAAAAAGGATTATAAAATGGGATTATAATCGTGATGTATAATAGAAAATTAAAAGAGGAACATTTTGTATCCCTCTTTTTTATATATAAAGGCGTGCTGATGGCAAAGATTTGTTGTCGAGTAAAATACTGACAATTCGCTCGATTCTACTATTACGTTTGTAGCCAGGTCAGTTTCAATTTTGAAACGATTTTTGTTTGTTGTTCTATCGCTACTGGCCAAAGTAGAAATGGGAAATTTAGCCTGTTTCCCCAAATCTTTTCTTTCGGCTATTCAACCATACAGCACGCCTATTTATTTTTAATATTTTATATTCTATCAAGTATTATTTATTTTGTCAAGGTATTTGTCCAACCAATTAGATTAAAGTGTTATTTCTCTTAATAATTCATTTATATAATCCATTGAAGAATCATTTAACATTAAAACATCATAATTTGCTTTATAGCTCTCCAAATTTTGCTCCACGTTTTTATCAAGAAACCCCATCTTTATTAGATGATTGTAATTAAATCCTTCAACCATTCCAATATCTCCCAGGCTATCACCTAAAAGCAAAACGTTTCTTCTGTTTTTTATCTTTTCAAAAGCTGGAAAGTTTTGAATTGCTGTTTTATCCTTATTCATCACATGAATAATTGGTTCTTGAAAACTAATTGCGTTACCATTTTCATCCCATCTACATAGGTTAGAAATAATATGTATATTATCATATAATTCTCCTTCTTGTTCCAAACACATTGAAATTGCATTACTGCCCAAACCACTTGATGACATTATAATTAAAGGAATATTATTTTCTTTTAAAGTATTGATAAAATCTGAAAATCCATTTCTAAATTTGATTTTTCGGGACTTAACAACGTCTTCTATGTCTTTTTTATTTAATCCAGATTTTATTAATAAATTAAAATGAGTTGTCCACCATTCGTTCATTGCTTTTTTCTTTTCTTCCATTGGAATATTTGGATCAATTTCAATGGGATAGTATTTATTATAAAGATCGTGAGCTTTCTGAGCATAATCAGGTGTTAAATAATTTTCATCACGTAAAACCGATATAAGAGAAGGAACTTTTTTCCCATTAACAAATAAAGATGTTAAAGTTCTGTCAAAATCAGTTAAAACATGAAGTTTTTCAACTCCATCCCTAGAAATTAACTTTTTTAAATCTTCTAAATTTGTTGGATTTGGTATAATTATATCTTTTTCCATATTTTTTTATTATTCTAGTCAACCAAATATTTCTTATCTTTTAATTTATCAGGCAGTAAATCTTGTTTAGTATATTTCTGATATCCTTTTCCATAGTTTAATTTCTTCATTAGTTTTGTGGGCGCATTGCGCAAAGATAAAGGAATAGGCAAATTTCCATATTCTTGAACATCTTTCATAGCACGCATATAAGCATTGTAGGCACTTCTATCTTTCTTGCTTTTAGATAAATAAACTACTCCATGAGCTAAGTTAATAGCGCACTCTGGCAATCCAATTGTTTCTACGGCTCTAAATACATCATTAGCTACTACTAAAGCAGTTGGTTGAGCCAGACCAATGTCTTCCGAAGCAAAAATAACCATTCTTCGGGCTATAAATTTAGGGTCTTCTCCAGAATCAATCATTCTAGCCATATAATATAAAGCAGCATCTGGTTGAGAGGCTCGCATGCTTTTGATAAAAGCAGAAATAGTATTGTAATGTTCTTCCCCTTTTTTATCATATCTTAGAAATTTTGATTGGAGAGTATTTTTTAATGTTTCTATATTAATTTGATTATAAAGTTCAGACGTATTTTCTAGCATAGAAATAGCTTGTCTAGCATCTCCATTGGCCATAGCTACCAGCCAATCTTTTGCTTTTTTATCCAATTTAAATCCAGTCCGCTTAATAATAGCCAGCATTTCTTTTTCCGAGAGTTCATTTAAAACAAAAACTCTGCACCTAGAAAGTAGAGGTGAAATTATTTCAAAGCTTGGATTTTCCGTAGTAGCTCCAATAAGAAATATTTCTCCCCTTTCTACGATGGGAAGTAAGAAATCTTGTTGGGCTTTATTAAATCGATGAATTTCATCTAAGAATAAGATTTTAGATTGTTTCCCTGTATCTTCAGCTACTATTTTTCTAATATCTGCCTTTCCCGCTGAAACAGCAGATAATTCATAAAGATGGGCATCTAAACTATTGGCGTATATTTTGGCCAAAGTAGTTTTTCCTGTGCCCGGAGGTCCCCAAAGGATAAAAGAGAACAAATGCTTTTGTTTTATAGCAACGTTTAATGGTTTATTCTCCCCTACCAAATGCTTTTGGCCTACAAATCCTTTTAATGTTTTAGGTCTTATTTTCGAAGCTAATGGTTCCATAATTATTTTTTATAAGATTTCTTTAAAACATCTTTTATATAACTTATTTTTTCTTTAGTATATTTTTTTCTATCTGTTTTAAACTCTTTTAACCATTTTAATTTTAGATTAAGGAAAAATCTTTAATTCGACCATAGTTTATTTTTTTAATTCAAAAATCATAAATAAGGGAATTTTTTGGTGTATATCCCAAAATCTTTTATCTTTATTTTTAGCAGTATTAATAGGTTTTGGTTCAATAAAGTCAATGATTTTAAAACCGGAACTAAGAATATCTTTTATGGCTAACGACAATGGTCTGTGATAGTAACTAATTTCAAATTCATCAAACCAGACATCTTTAACTTTTCTGGCGTTGAGATAATCTCCGTAAACTTTATATTTTTTTTCATCGGCATATTTCATATATCCCATTAAAGTCCATCTTTTATCTTCGGATCTTTTTTTAACTAATCCAGTTCTCTTTTTTTCGGCTCCCCATTTTATGGGATGATGAGTGGAAAACAAAAAAGTTCCATTTTTCTTTAGAATTTTATATATATTTTTTAATACTTTTGTCCAGTTTTCAACATAGTGAAGTACTAAACTGGAATAAACAAAATCAAAACTTGATTTAGGAAAATTAAGTTTTTCCATATCCATGGCATAAAATTCTATATCTGGATAATTCTTTTTAGCATAATCTATTAATTCTTCTGAAATATCAACTCCTATTACTTTTTTAACTCCCAGAGATTTAATATAGTTACATTCTTCCCCTGTGCCACATCCTATGCAAAGAACTGATTTATTTTTTAAATCAGGCAGTTTTTTATACATAGCAGGCTTTTCTAAATATTTATGAGCGCTATCTCCTCCACTCTGCATCTTTTTTGCCCATTTTCCTGCATAATCATTATATGCCCAAGCTATTTTTTTATTTATTGTCATAATTCTCTATTCTACCAAAAAATCGCTATTACTAAAAGGATTTTCTTTGGTAAAATCTGGTAAAGACATAGGTTGATTCTTTATCCCCTGTACCCAACCATTCTTAAGTCCTAACTTTAAAGCATAATTAAATATTTTTTCAAATTCTTTTTTCTTTATGTTTTTGTTAATTTCTGGAAATTTTTTAGCTTTATAAACTGGTTCATATTGACTCATTAAATTAATATAAATATCTTTATCTATCTCTTTAATATGTT
Organism: uncultured Candidatus Saccharibacteria bacterium; assembly: GCA_964580085.1. Lineage (GTDB taxonomy): Bacteria > Patescibacteriota > Minisyncoccia > Minisyncoccales > CG1-02-41-26 > CAYUWK01. The sequence goes on from CAZOJF010000008.1 coordinate 12,446, forward strand.
CTAAAACTTTTAAACTGTTTTCTATATTATTAGGAAGAACTAAGTGTCTGATAATAAGACCTTTTTTTGCTGTTTTATCTTTTAATAATTTTAAATTACCAACTTGATTAAGCATTTCTCTAATAGATTCTTTCGCTTTCTGAACATAATTTTCTGCATTTGAATATTTTAACGCTAAATCATTATTTCCATATTTAAAATCAGGCAAGTAAATATCAATTAACCCGTGCATTGTTCTAATCATTTTAACCTCTTCGTAAGCATTGGAATTCCAAATAATAGGAACACTTAGCCCTTGTTTTTTTGCTCTTAAGATTGCTTGTTTTATTTGATTAGCCCAGATTGTGGGAGTAACTAAATCAATATTTAAAGCATCCTGATTTTGCAATTTTAGCATTATATCTGCCAGCTCTTGAATACTATATTTTTTACCAATATTTTGCTGAGATATTTGGTAATTCTGACAATAAACACACCTTAAATTGCAACCAGAAAAAAATATTGTTCCTGCTCCTTTTTTGCCAACTAAAGGTGGTTCTTCTCCAAAATGTTTTCCAAACCAAGCAATTTTTACATAATTAACAATGTTCATATTTATTAAGATAACATAAAAAGTGTAAAAAACGAATAAATAATATAAGAGGGTTATGATGTAAAATCATAACCCTTTTTAATAAATACTTTTTATTTTCTTTTAGTTAATACTGCATCAACTATTATCACCTCATAATCCTTGGTTAAAGATTCTCTTAATTCTTTATATGTTTTCTCGGCTTCTTCTAAAGAAGCTCGATGATCGATTGAAGCATTGGTACAATATGCACCGTAATCTTTATTTTTAAACAAGTTATCTGGTAATAACGCTTTGGGCATCGAGATGACAAGATGCCAAGTTACTTTTTCTCCTACATTTTTGACAAAGAATCCTGCTGCTGCTTCTTCTAATTTTACATACATTTTCTTTTCCCTCCTTTCTCATCTCCTTTTTATTTTGCTTATTTAATAAAAAATCTATTTCCCCAAATCCTGAAATGCCAATATCCAGTCTTCGGAATCTTTTTTCTTAAAAAGATTTTCTATAACCTGTCTTGGCGTAAGATTCATTTCTTCTCCTTTAACCAAAATCTTACTTACAATTCTTTCCCAAAAATCATTAGTCCCAAACGAGACTCGATCAGATACTAAATTTACTAGTTTCATTTTTAGGTGATAATGTTCTACTTCTTTTTCCCTTTCCCATCTCTTTAATTCTTTTTGAAAAAGAATTACTAATTGTTCCTTTTTTCTCTTATTCATTTTATAAACCTCCCTAAATTTTTAAAATACTATAATACTAAATATCATTTATACTATACAATACTCATAGTAAAGAGTCAACGTTTTCTATTAAAAATTATTCTTAATTCTTCTTTAGTTTTCTCTAAAATTCTTTTTTGTTCTCTTGGTAAATTCTTTCCCGCGCGGTTTATATAAAAATTAAGCATAGACATTGCTGATTCGAATGGTACGCCTTTTCTTCGAACGCTTGCTTCTGCAGAATATTTAAGAGAAGAGGCAATTCGTTTTGGATTTTTAAATTTGAATACTCCTTTTTCTAAATCAAGAGCATTACTTTCTCTTGTTACCTTATTTGACCAGTATTTTTTATGATCAGCAGTCATAATTTTAAATTTAAATTTCAATTCCTATCGGACAATGGTCAGAACCTTTTACCTCTGGTAGAATAAAGGCCTTTTTAAGATTTGGGATTAATCTCTGAGAGATAAAAACATAATCTATTCTCCAACCCAAATTTCTATTTCGAGCATTAGCAAAATTTGTCCACCAAGTATAATTTCCCCCTTTTTTATTAAATACACGGAAAGCATCAACCAAATTCATACTAATTATTCTATCTATCTGCTTTCTCTCTTCAAGAGTGAACATAGTATTATTGTAATTTTGTTTGGGTCGAGCTAAATCAATTTCTTGATGAGCAATATTAAAATCTCCAGTTAAAATAATAGATTTATTCTTATTTTCTTTTAAATAATTTAGAAGATATTGATATGTTTTTAATTTATAATCTAGGTTTTCCTTTTGTCTCCCCCCATTAGGCAAATAAAGATTAATTAAAGTAAAATTCTGGTATTCTAAATTAAGAATTCGCCCTTCTTGATCAAATCTTTCCAGGCCTAGTTTATATTCTACCTTTAAAGGTTTTTTCTTGGTATAAACGGCTACGCCGGAATAACCTTTTTTATAAGCTGCATTAAAGTAAGTATGGTAGCCATGTGGTTTAACTAAATTAACAGGTATTTGGTTTTGTTCAGCTCTTACTTCTTGCAAACAAAGAATATCTGGTTTGGTTTTTTGAAACCATTCTAAAAATCCTTTCTTAACAGCAGCTCTAATTCCATTAACGTTCCAAGACATAATTTTCATACTTTTCTATATTTTATGCTTTATTGATAATTTTTACAAAGAAAAAAGCTCCTTAGTTTAATAAAAAATTAAGAAGCTTTTTTGTTTGTTTAGAAAAAATGAAATACGAGTTGCTCTTCTTTCCTTGTCTTTCTTTTGATGTCTATTGTTTTATCTGGAAAAAATACTTTTGTAATATAAATTCTGCAATCACCCAAATATACAGTTTTTTTTCTTTGTTTTTCTAATCTTCTAGCTAATAGCCAGAAAGCTTGATACTCCGAATAAGCTCTGATTTTTTCAGATACATATTCCTTATAACCATCAAATTTAGCTGGCCCTTCTATGCAATACTGAAATTCTTTAGTGTGCCTTCTCCTCATTTCCAGAACCTCCTTTATATATTTATTTATAATCTTTCCTTATTCTATTTTTAATGTCCTTATTATACCAGATTCTTTAAAAAAAGTAAAGGGGTATAAATCCTTTACTTTCTTTTCCCTTTAATTCTAGTATGTTCTAATCGTCTGGCTAGCCCCCATTTTCGCTGATTAACTTTATCTGCTTTTTCAATTTGATTGATTCTTTTTACTCTTTTAACTTGCTTAATTCTTTTTATTCTTTTAATTGGCTTAGGCATATTTTTATTTATTTTTATCTTTTCTCCATTTTGACTCAAGCTCTCTTACTTGTTTTTCGTTAAACCCAAAGTGATGAGCTATCTCATGCCAAACAACAATCTTAACTAACTCTTTAATGTCTTGTTCTGTTTTAGATAACTTATTGATTGAATTTTGGAAAATTGTGATCTTATCTGGCAATCTTCCGGAAATGTTATTTCTACCCCAGACTGTTTTGGGAAATCCCTGATAAAGACCCAAAAGAGTATTATCAATTCTAACACCTGCTTTTTTAAGTTCAAATTTAGATGGATTTTGAGCAACACAAATAGCAACATTTTCCATTTTCTTTTGAATTTCTTTTGGTAGAGTTAGCTTTGCCTCTTGAACTAATTTTTCAAAATTAATCATTATAGTTTTATTTTAAAGTATATTTAATGTATTTTCAATCTTTAACAAAAAAGCCTGAATTTATATTTCTTCAGGCTTCTTTTTTTTGGCTTTATAAAGATTCTCATCTGCCTTTTCAATTAGATAATCAAGGGTCATACTTTTTTTCCAAAAGTAATTACCTATACTTACCGACAAAGAAAATCCTTTTAATTCGTCTTCTACTCTTTCTGAAAACATCTTTACTCCTATCTTAAACGTTTCGGGCATTAAAATTAAAAATTTGTCTCCCCCATATCTGAATACTAAATCAGTCTCTCTGTAATTTTTTTTCAAAATCTTCGCAACTATTTTCAATGCTTCGTCTCCTGCAGAATGTCCTTTTCCGTCGTTGATAATTTTTAATCCATCAAGATCAATCATTATACAATAAAGATGACGTTTATATCTTTCTGCTCTTTTAATTTCCCTTTCTCCAAATTCTTTCAAAAGTCTCCTATTGTATAATCCAGTTAAAGGATCTCTCAAAAAACTTTCTATTCCTTTTTTGTAAATTAATTTTATTATTATGCAAAAATTATATATCTTTCTGAAAAATTGGAACATTATTTTACCACCTTTCTTAAGATTTTAAAGTTCTAAACAAAAACAACCTTAATGGTTGTTTTTATATTATATCAGATTTTACTTAAAAGTCAACACCTTTATGCACTTTTAAAAATAACTCTCTTTGTTTTCTAGTCATGGCTTCTCTAGAAAAGTTTTCCATAACAAATTTTTTGGCATCTTTTGTCATCTTTTCTCTTTTTTCTTTATTCTTAAGGATATTTAAAGTTGCATTTGAAAACTCTAATTGGTTATTAACAACAATAGCTAAGTTTTTTGGGTATATCTCTGGTTGAATTTGTGAATAATAAGCTACTACTGGTGTTCCAGCCATCATGGCTTCTCCAATAACCAATCCTTGTGTTTCTGATTTAGAAGGGAAAGTAAACACATCTACTCCGCCATATATTTTGTGTGTTTCTTCTGCAGGAAGAGGACCTGTAAAAATAACTCTATCGACGATATTCATTTCCTTGGCCATGTCTTTAAACTTTTCAACATCTCCTGGGCCAACAATTAATAAAAATATATTGTTATCTTCCTTTTTAATCTTTTTCATCACTTTTAAAAGTGATTCTAAATTCTTTTCTCTACATATTCTTCCTACATAAAGTAGAATTTTTGCTCCTGAAGGAATATTAAATTTTTTATATAGTTCCTGTGTTGTAAAATATTTTTTAACAATATCTATTCCAGTAGGGATTGGATATATTGGTTTTGTTACTCCGTATTTACGTAATTTATCTTTTATCACACTACTAGGAGTGATAATCACGTCCATTTTATTAGCAACTATTTTAGATCGTTTGCGCATTAAGGCTGCTCCAACTTTTCCAGCATACATTCTCCCGTATTCTTCAACCAAAGTATGATAAGTTAGTACTTTGGGCTTATTTGAATTAAGTATACATAAT
>CAZOJF010000009.1:0-16124 GCA_964580085.1 uncultured Candidatus Saccharibacteria bacterium
CAATGAGGACAAAAACTTCTCCCCTTTAAAAAACTTAAATTGTTTTCAATACGATAAATAACACAATTTAAAAAGCTCCCAATAAAAGTTCCGAATATAAATACAATTAAATAAATTATAAACATTAGTTTATTCTAACAAAAAATTACCCGGAAATAAATCCCGGGCAATTAAAAATTGTTACTTTGATTTTTTTAGTCTAAGTCTGGACAAGTCCAACCAGTGCCAACACCATTACAAGTATTCTTTGGAGGGATACCTGTAGTCCCTGCTATTCCTGTGGAATCAGAACAATACCAATAATCAGCTTTAGCGTTTAATTGGGCATAGATACAAGCTCCTTGTAGTTCAGTCCCTCCGAATATCCCCCGCACATCAAGATCAACACCAGCATCACCAGCATCATTAGCTACAATTTCATTCCAGAGTGGAGTCATATCACCATCAGTTGGAAAACTTGCATATGTCCCTGTATTCGCTCCTATATAGGTCATAACTGTTCTAGCCTGGCCAATAGCTGAAATAACTCTTGAATCCTTTGCTTTCTTGGTAGCATTAGGAAAACCAATTAAAACTACAGAAGCTAAAATTCCAATAATTGCGATTACGACTAAAAGTTCAATAAGTGTAAAACCTTTTTTCATATGTTTTTGATTATATAATTAAAATATTTTATCGACCTTTTAATTTTTTTCTTTTACCTATAATATATTTTCTAATTTTTAGAATGAAAAGTCAACCCTTAAGTGTTTTTTAAAATCCTCCCATGCCTCCGCTACTAAGTTGAAACAAAGGAACAAAGATTGAAATAACTAATATCCCCACCATTATTCCTAATAAAATTATCATGACTGGTTCAATAATCTTAGTCAAATTATTAACAAATCTTTCTATATCGCCTCCATAAAAATCTACTGCATTTTTTAATGTATCATCTAATCTGCCTGTGTTTTCTCCGGTTGAAACCATTTGGGCTAAAAAAGAAGGGATTTCTTTAGGGTATCTTAACAAGACTGAACTTATTGTTTCGCCTCTAGCAACCCTTTCTTCTGTATTTTCTATAATCTCTTCATACACTGAATTACCAATTATTTTTCTGGTAATTTTTAATGCTTGAGTAATAGGTAGTCCTGCTTTTATAAGAACCGATAAATTTTCAGCAAATCTAGAAAGATAAACTTTTTTATAAAAATCTCCCAGCACTGGTATTTGTAATGATAATCTATCGTAAAACTTTTTGCCTTTTTCCGAATGTTTTAAATATTGAGGAATAAAAAATAAAGCAGCAAAAAATACTACTATTAAAATCCAACCACCAGCTTTTGTAAAATTAGAAAGAAATATAATAAATTTTGTAGAAGCAGGTAGTTCAACAGACATTTCTTCTAAAACAGATGTCATCCGGGGGACAATAAAGAACATTACTAATCCAAATACAGCTATAGAAGCAGTAATAACAACAATAGGATAAATCATTGCTCCTTTAATTTTTGATTTAAGATTATATTCGCTTTCTAAATGTCCCGCCAAATAATTTAGAGAGTCGGCAACCTTTCCTGACGCCTCTCCAGATTTTACAGAATTAACATAAAAAGAATCAAATATCTTTGGGTATGTTGAAAACGCTTGGCTTAAAGAGCTCCCTGTTTCTACCATCTCCGCAATTTTCAAAATCTTTTCCCTAAATTCTTGATGTTCTGCTTGGGACACTTGACTTCTCAGGGCCTCAACAGGAGATATGGCCGACTTAAGCATAACTGAAAGCTGACGAGTAAAAATCGTTATATCTTTAAGAGAAACTTTTTGGGAAATTATATCTTGTTGAAAAAAACTTAATTTTTTTGCTTCTTCAAGGGAAATTATATAAAATCCGTATTTTTCTAAAACATTTAACGCTCCTTTTTTTGAAAAGGCTTCAATTATTCCTTTTTGGACTTTTCCTTCTTTCGTTTTTGCTTTATACCTAAATTTCATAATTATAAATTACTTTTTTAAACGACTCATTAAATCCTTAGGAGATAAAGAATATTTTAAAGCTATTTCCTCGCTAATCTTCCCATTCATAACAAGATCATATAAAGATTGATTAAGAGATATCATCCCATCTTTTTTTGAGGTTTCAATGATAGAAGGTATCTCGTGAATTTTATTTTCACGAATTAAATTATTGACTGCTGGATTAGCAAACATTATTTCACAAGCTGGGATAAATCCCTGTTCAATCTGAGGGACAAGCCGCTGAGAAACTACTCCTAAAAGAGATCCTGTTAGTTGAGCCCGGATTTGATTTTGTTGAAAAGAAGGAAAAACATCAACAATTCTATGAATAGTTTGACTAGCTGAATTTGTATGAAGGGTAGCAAAAACTAAATGTCCTGTTTCAGCTGCGGTTATAGCAGTAGCTATTGTTTCTAAGTCTCTCATTTCTCCAACCATAATTACATTAGGATCCTCCCTTAAGGTGGACCTTAGTGCCCTAGAAAAGCTTAATGTATCTTGATAAACTTCTCTTTGATCTATAATAGATTTATTATCTTTAAATACATATTCAATCGGATTCTCAATAGTAATTATGTGCTCTTTTCTATTATTGTTAATTTCATTAATTAGGCAGGCTAAAGTTGTTGACTTACCCTGTGAAGAAGCACCGGTAATCAAAACAAAACCTTGTTTTGCCTCGCTAAATCGATGTAAAATAACTGGGAGATTTAATTCCTCAATAGTTCTAATCTCTGGGGGGATCAGCCTGAAAGCAATACTAATTGTTCTTCTTTGAAAAAAGACATTTACTCTAAAGCGAGCAATACTATCAAAATCATAAGCAAAATCTATCTCTTTTTCTCTTAAAAGTTTTTCCTTTTGTCTATCATTCATTAAAGCAAAAGCCATAGCCTCTGAATTTTTAGGAGTTATTGTCTGTTCTTCTTCTAATTTAATCAACTCTCTCGTTATTCTCAAAATTGGTTTATGCCCGACTGAAATATGTAAATCAGATGCATTTTTTGTAATAGCGACATTTAGAAGGTTTTTTATTTGAATTTCGTAATTCATGAATTATAATTTTATTTTGTTTCAGTTACTCTCATAACTTCTTTAATGGTTGTAATCCCTTTCAGAATTTTTGATATACCATCTTCTTCCATTGATATCATTTCCTGATTTCTAGCTTCTTCTAAAATCTTTATTTTATTGGGGTTTTTAAGAATTATATTTGATAAATTATCTGTCATTTCTATAGTTTCAAATATCCCTATCCTCCCTGAATATCCTTTATGGCCACATTTTTCACAACCATTAGCTTTAAAAACGTAAAGAGGATTTGGGATTTTAATTCTCTTTTGCATGGAAATCGGCATTTTTTTAATTGTGTCTAGAATAAATTTTTTATCTTCTGCCGATGCTTTTACTTTCTTTTTACAGAAAGAACAAAGTTTTCTGACTAATCTTTGGCTTAAAGTAATGGCTAAGCTTGCCGGGATTAAAAATGGCTTTATCCCCATATCAATGAGTCGAGGGATAACATCTGAAGCGTTATTAGTATGTAAAGTTGAAAGAACTAAGTGTCCTGTTAGGGCCGCATGAACTGCCAATTCTGCTGTTTCTTGATCTCTGATTTCACCAACCATAATAATGTCTGGATCTTGTCTTAAAATCTGACGTAATCCTTTAGCAAAAGTATAACCAATTTCAGGTCTAATTTGAGATTGATTAATCCCAGCCATAAAATACTCCATCGGGTCTTCTAGGGTTACTATATTTACTTCTTCTTTATTTAATATTTTTAAAAGAGAATATAATGTTGTTGTTTTCCCTGACCCGGTAGGCCCGGTGATTAAAATCATGCCAAATGTTCTACCAAGCGCATTTTCAATTTTAATAAGATTCTCTTTCCCTAACCCTATTTTTTGTAAAGACTTAATGCCTTTTTCTGGATCAAGTACCCTTAGCACAACTTTTTCGCCTAAAGTAGTCGGGAAAGTAGAAACACGAAAATCAATATTTTCTTCATCGATCTGAGATGAAAAACGGCCATCTTGAGGGATTCTTGTTTCATCAATTTTTAATTTACTGAGAATTTTTATACGAGCTACAATTGATGGATGAATTCGTAAAGGTAAAAATAATGTTGGATATAAAATACCATCTAGCCTGTAACGAACCTTTAAATTTTCCCTGGTCGGTTCAATATGGATATCTGATGCTTTTCCCTCAACAGCTTGTTTCAAAATTACATTTACCATTTTTATTATGGGAGCATCTTCTGTTAATCTTTTAAATTTCATTTTTTCTCCAGGCACTAACTTTTCTTCTTGTTTTGTCTGAGTTTCTAATATCTCCAATGCTTTTTTCATTTCTCTTTGGGGAGCTCCATATTTATCAATACATTTTTTAAAATTTGATAAGGAAATTAAAAAATATCTATAAGAAAGTTTATTTTGTCTAGCTAAAAATTTTAAGGCTTCTTGGGCTTGGCTATCTTCTGGGTAAACCATCCCAACTTCAAAACCCCCTTTTATTCTTTTAAGAGGAATAATTTTATAATATTCAGCTGATTCTCTGGGGATTAATCCTAAAATTTTTGAAGGAATTTTTGAGGCGACAACTTCTTTAAAAGGAATGTTTAATAGTTTACTTTTTAATTCAAATAATTCCTTCTCTGGAAGGATATTTTCTTTCAAAATTATTTCTTCAATTGTCCCTTTCTTTTCTTTGACTTGATTCTCTATGCTAGAAACTTTATCCTTCTTTAAGATTTTCTTTTTTATCAATACTTTAATTAAATCCATATCTTAAACAATAATCAAATATATTTTATTTTTAATATGACTCAAAAGGATTCTCACGACCACTTACTTCTGGCTCAGCAACTCCTTCAAAAAGTATTAAATCTTTAAGATTAGGATTTTCTAATGTTTTGTAACTAATCTCGATATTTTTCAAAACCCCTGAAGGACTTGGACTAAAACTGTTGTCTTTTAAAATAACTTCTTTCCAAACAACAAACAGCCCAATTATTATTAATATTAAAATTAAATATAATAAAGTTTTATTTTTTGAATTTTCTTCAGCCATAAATTAAATATTTTATTAATAATATGAGGAGACCTTTAATAATAAAATAAAGTTTAAAACTTCTCCATCTATATTCACTAAAACATTTTCAGTTTCAATCATTCGAGAAGATTTTTCAATTGATTCCAAAAATGTTTTAAAAGAGTTATAGGATCCTATTAAATTGATATTTACATAATTCTCTTTGATATTTTGTTCTGGCGTCTCTCCCCCTGGAGAAACTTTCGTTGTCTTTGTTGGAACCATTGCTAGACTAACTCCCTTTAAAAACATTCCACTCTCAGCACTTGTTTTTTGAAGATAATTAAACAAAGAAGGAGGAAAATAACTATCTGGCAAAGCTGAATTAATTTTTGATAATTCTCCCTCGTATTTTTTTAGCTCATTAAAAGTATCATTTATTTTCTGATGATAAGCTTCTATTGATTGAATTTCTTGATTTCTAGATTCAAGCTCTTCTTTAGAATTATTAAAAAGATAAAACTCAGGCAGAAAAATATAAACAGTAATTAATAAAATGATAAAAAATAAGATTGGCGTTATAAAAGATTTATTCATTGAGATTTAAATATCTTAGAATCAAGAGAGAAGATTATAGCAAAATCTACTTTCCCCTCTTTATTCAAAGAAATATTAGATATATCTAGGCCTTTAACTAAATCACTTTTTTTAAGATTCAATATTTGTTTGCCCAAGGTATCAAAGTTTTTTGTTTCTCCTTTTAATGAAACATTATTTGTTTTTGTATTAAAATTTAATTCTGAAAATTTAACTTCTTTGTTCGAAGATTCATTAATAAAAGCTAAAAAATTTGAGGCAATTTTGTGGTTTTCAAAAACTTTTAAAAAATCCTCGATCTTTTTTTGGGCATCAAAAACATATTTTTCTGTTTCACCATCTTTCCCAGCACTAATCTTAACTATTTGGTTCTCGGCATCTTTTATTTTTGATTGAATAGAATAATTTTTATACTTTAAAAAAGCATAAATTCCTCCTAAAATAATTAGCAGTATTAATGATAGTAAAAACAATTTATTAATAATAGAAGATGCTTTTACTTTTTCTTTTGGTATTAATTCTTGAACCATAAATTTATTTTCCTACTCCTCTTAAAGCCAGCCCAAGGGCTATAGCAAACGAAGGACCTATTTTATCTAAGCGGTCTTCTAAAAGAGGAGGATAGGAAATGTTAGAAGTACGAAAAGGATTAGAAGATTTAATTTCTTTTTTTAAAAAAACTTTAAAATATTCTTTTAATCCTGGGATGCAGGCCGCACCACCTACAAATATTATATTTTCAACTTTTTCTCCATTAGACTGATAAAAACTATGACAAACACTTTCTATCTCTTTAAAAATAGCATCTATTTGCGGACGCAGAGCAAGAAAAATATCTGATTTATCCGGATTTAGTCCAAAGCTTTGCTTCATTCTTTCCGCTTCCTGCCAGTTAACTTTTAAAGAATCAATTAAAGCTTTATTTAAGTCATTAGCTGAAATATCAAGACTATGACTTTGTTCTAATAATTTATTTTTTACAATATTAATTGTAGTGCTTGTGTAACCAATGTCAACTAAACAAACTAGATTTTTATTCTCCGATATTCCAATTGAAGATCTCATTGAAGCAAACACTTCTGCTTCTAGTCCTTTAAGATCAAGATTGCATAAAATTGCTAATTTTTGGTATTGCTTAATAACCTCATTAGGTACAGCAACTAATAATACGTGATGTTTTTTTATTCCGCCAAAATCCTTTTCGCCTTTAAGTAATTCCCAATCAAATGTAATTTTTGACAATGGCAAAGGAACATGGTGACGAGCCTCAAACTCTATGGCTTTTGGTAATTCAGACGCTGACATTGAAGGTAATTCAAAAGTGGTAAAAAAAGTAGAGAAATCAGGAATAGAGAGAAAAACATTTTTTTCTCTGATTTTAGCCTTTTTTAATAACTCTTTTATTATTTCGGAAATTCTATCGCTTAATAATAAAAGACTTTCATCCCCAAAAACTTTAAAAAGAGAATCTTCTTTTGAAGGAACTTGAAATTCAATGTAATTTTCAATTTTAGTTTTTTTACCAATACGAGAAACTTCAACAATTTTAATAGAAAAAGTTCCAATATCTATGCCTAGGCAACCTTTTGAAAACATTTTTGTAATCCCGAAATCCATAATTTTATCTTTTTATAATTTGCTTTTATACTATTGTATATAATAACATAAAAGATGTAAACAATCTATTTTATATGTTTAAAAAACTTTCGAAGATATTTAATATTATTCTGGATATACTATTCCCCCGCTTTTGCCTAAGTTGCCGAAAAGAAGGGGACTGGATTTGCTCTAACTGCCTTTCAACTATTGATATATTAGAATATGAGTATTGCCCTTTTTGTATGCAAAGAGTATCTGAACAAGATATTTGTATTAAACACCAAAATAAAAATTTGGATAAACTTTTTTTTGCTGTTTCTTATAAAAATTTCCTAATAAAAAAAGCTATCAAAAAATTTAAATATCCTCCTTTTTTAAGAGAGCTAACTCCCTACTTTTGTTATTTAATAATATCACATTTTCTCTTAATAAAAAACAAAACTATATTAGAGAATAATGTCCTTTTAATCCCAGTCCCCATTTCTTCTTTTAAAAAAAGATGGCGGGGATATAATCAATCAGAAGAAATTGCCAAACAACTTTCTACTTCTTTAAAAGTGCCCATTTTAATAAATAATCTTATAAAAATTAAAAAAACTAGACCTCAATCTAATCTTTCTAGAATAGAACGGATGGAAAACATTAAAAATGTCTTTAAAGTAAAAAATGCCCTAGAGATTCAAGACAAAAGAATATTTTTAGTGGATGATGTGTTCACTACTGGGGCAACGATGGAAGAGTGCGCTCGGGTTCTAAAAAACGCTGGAGCAAAAAATGTTTTCGGGGTTGTAATTGCTCGTGAAGAAATTAATTAATTCTACCTTCTTCTATAATGGTTTCCTTTGTTGTTTCTTTTCTCAATTTTATCTCTTCGGTAATCTTCTTCTTTTTCCATGTTCCTCTAGAAAAATAAATTATAGTTACTAGAGTGGCAATTATGTTAGCAATCGGAAAAGCTATCCAAATTCCTATTTCATTAAGATAAGTATGGCTAGAGAGAAAATAAGCGATTGGGAATCTTAAAAACCATAAAGAAAGAATAGATAATGTCATTGGAATTAATGTATTTCCTGATCCTCTAAACGCTCCGTTTAACGCCATCTGAACCCCGATAAATCCAAAAGTTAAAGACATCAGCTTAATAAACAGAGCACTTGATTGGATTGTGTCTATTTCTCCGGGAATAAAAATAGTTGAAATTTGCTCTGCGAATAAAAACATAACTATTCCTATAATTGTTAAAACAATAAAACCCATAAAAGAGCTTAATTTTGTAATTTTTTCAGCTCTTTTTACTTTTCCTGCCCCAATGTTCTGCCCCACAAGAGTTGAAGTCGCAATAGATAATCCTAAGGCAGGGACAATAACGAAACTCAATATTCTACTTCCAATCCCATAAGCTGCTAAAGTGCAAGTCCCAAAAGCTGTAACTAAAAAAGTCATAATCATCATACCTAAAGCTCTGGCGGAGTGCTCTATAGAAGCAGGAATCCCAATTTTAAACATTTTTTTTATTAAATCAAAATCTGGTTTTAAATCATCTAAATAAAGTTGAATTTGATGATTCCCTTTTAATAAAATAAATATTCCAATAACTGCTGCCAACCCCTGTGTCCCGACAGTAGCAACTGCTGCTCCAGCAACGCCAAAACTAGGAATAAATTTATAACCAAAAATAAACAAAGGATCGAGAATTAAGTTCAGTAAAACTGTTCCTAAAACAATATACATAGGAGTCTTAACATCTCCAACCCCACGCATTAAAGATTGAAAAACCATATAGGTAAACATAAAAATCATGCCTAAAAAGGAAATCTTCATATAGGTAGCCGCTTCTGAAAAAACATTTTGTTCTACTCCCATTAAATTAATAAGATGAGGAGATAAAAAATAACCAATAATAGAAAGAACAACCGAGACAAAAATAACCATTAATAATGTTTGATAAGTAATATGATTTATTGCTTTCTGGTCTTGTCTCCCTTTGTATTGAGCAACAAGTATTGTTCCAGCCATTGCTAGCCCTCCCCCAAAAGAAATAATAAGAAAAATGATTGGAAAACTTATAGAAACAGCTGCAACAGCAACAGTCCCAAGTCTTCCCACCCAAAAAGTATCAGTTATTTGATAAGCTGTTTGTAAAATATTTGCTAAAATAATAGGGATTGATAATCCTATCAGCGATTTTAGAATAGGTCCTTCTGTCAAATGATTTGTTTTTTGCATAACAATATAGTTTAATAGTTTTTAAAAACAATAAAAGAACAATAATGTTCTTTTGTTAAAAGCAATAATATCTCTTAGGGCGGAGGGTGCAGGATTCGAACCTGCGAGGGATTTCTCCCACTAGTTTTCAAAACTAGCGCTTTGAGCCGCTCAGCCAACCCTCCAGAATTAACAAATCTGGCGGAGGAGGTGGGATTCGAACCCACAAGACCCATAACAGGTCACACCTTAGCAGGGTGTTGAAATACCATTATTCGACTCCTCCAAATAATTATTTATATTAACACCAAAATATTGATAAATCAAATTGAAAAATGCCTATTTTTATGATACTTTAAAGCCAATGCCCTCGTAGTTTAACGGACAGAATACTAGCTTGCGGAGCTTGCGATAGAGGTTCGATTCCTCTCGAGGGCACATAAATTATGCAATTAGATACTCCAATTCAAAATATTCCCAGAGTAGGTCCAATCTTTTTAAAAAGATTGAAAAAGATGAAAATCAAAACTATTGAGGACCTGCTTTTTCATTTTCCTCATAGATATGAAAACTTTTCTAATATTCTCCCAATTTCTAAAGTTAAAGCAAATGAAACTTGCTGTTTGCAGGGCAAAGTTTTAGATATAAAAACTTCTCGAACATGGAAAAAGAAAATGTTTATAACCGAAGTAATCGTTCAAGATAAAACAGCAGCTATAAAAGTTGTCTGGTTCAGCCGACCATATATTTCAAAGAGTTTAAAAAAAGATGATTGGATTTGCTTAGCCGGAAAAGTTAATTTAGATAAAAACGGGTTTTATCTTTCTAACCCAACTTATGAAAAAATATTAGAAGTAGAAAATAAATTATCAATAGACAGTCTAACTCATACCGGCAGAATGATTCCTGTCTATCCAGAAACTGAAGGATTATCTTCTAGGTGGCTTCGTTCTATTATAAGGCCATTATTAGCCCAATTTAAAAATCAGATTCCCGAGGTTTTACCTGAAGAAATACTTAAAAAATATAACTTTATATCTCGAAGCCAAGCTATTTGGCAAATCCATTTTCCAGATTCAGCTTCTCTAGCTGAAAAAGCAAGAAAAAGATTTGTGTTTGAGGAACTTTTCTTGATTCAAGTTTTCATTTTAAATGAAAAATTAAAATTAAATAAAGAAAAATCCCTGGCAATTCCTTTTAATGTAAAAATTACTAAAAGATTTGTAGACTCTTTGTCTTATAAATTAACAGACGCTCAAAGAAAGAGCGCCTGGCAGATTTTAAAAGATATGGAAAGCCCCAGGCCAATGTCTAGGTTGTTAGAAGGAGATGTAGGGTCTGGTAAAACAATAGTAGCTGTAATTGCTGCTCTTAATGTGGTTAAGGCTGGATATCAAGTTGCTTTTATGGCTCCAACTGAAATATTAGCCAAACAACACTTTCAAGAAGTTTCAAGATTATTAAGACCTCTTAAAATTAGAATCGCTCTTTTAACTGGAAAAGAAGATAAAATTATTTCATTAAAATTAGAGAACGAAATAATTGAGATATCTAGACGTAAATTATTAGAAAGAACAAAAAAAGGAGAAATAGATATTTTAATCGGTACTCATTCTTTAATCCAAGACAAAGTAAAATTTAGTTTACCAAGTGAAGAAAAGGGTGGCGGGTTAGGACTTTGTATTGTTGACGAACAACATCGTTTCGGAGTAGAACAAAGAGCAAAATTAATTCAGCGACCTACTGATTCTAAAAAAAGAATTATTCCCCATTTATTATCAATGACTGCTACCCCAATCCCCCGAAGCTTAGCCCTGACAATCTATGGAGATCTTGATTTGTCCATCCTAGATGAAATGCCTAAGGGGAGAAAAAAGATAATCACTAAAATTATCCCGCCAAAAGAAAGGAATAAAGCATTTGACTTTATAAGGCAACAAATTGAAATGGGGAATCAAGCATTTATTATTTGTCCTAGAATTGATAGTTCGGAACAAAAGCCCAATTCTACTTGGAATAATGTTAAAGCCGTAAAGCAGGAATATGAAAAATTGTCGGAACAAGTTTTCCCCGATTTAAATATAGAAATGATGCATGGCAAAATGAAGACCAGCGAAAGAACAAAAATAATGAGAGATTTTAAAAATAAAAGAATAGATATTTTAGTTTCAACGTCTGTGGTGGAAGTAGGAATTGATATCCCTGATGCCACGGTAATGATGATCCAAGGAGCAGAGAGATTTGGTTTAGCTCAATTACATCAATTTAGAGGAAGAGTAGGAAGATCAAACATACAATCTTATTGTTTTTTACTTACTGATTCTTCTTCTAAAAAAACAAACCAACGATTAAAAGCAATTATTAAAGCTGAAGACGGATTTGAATTATCTGAAAAAGATTTAGAGATTAGAGGACCGGGTAGTCTATACGGAGGAAAACAGTGGGGAATCCCTGATTTAGCAATGAAGAATTTTCAAAATATCCCTTTGTTAGAAAAAACAAAAACCTCTGCATTGGAGATTTTAAGACAAGATCCAACTCTAAAAAAATATCCTGGTTTAAAGGATAAATTAAAAAAGTTTCAAAAGATAATTCATTTGGAATAATTTTATTGCCTCGGTTTTGGCGTATTCCAAAATTCTAAATCCTTTCCAAGGATTAATTTTATTTGAGCATCAAGCGCTGGAAAAGCCCCAAATATTATTAGAGTGATTGGGAGAAAGGCCCATTGTAAAATCATAAATATTCTTTTAAACCCTTTCATATTTTTAGGCATAGGAGGTAAATAGCAAATATTTATTAAAGCACCTGTGATCATGCCTACCATTGAAAAAGTTAAAATTAATGCTGTTATCTTAGGAAGCTTATAAGAAAGAACTGTAGTATTAAACGCTTCTCCTCCAAAAAATATAGGTAGCCACCCTAAAAAACATATTAATAAGGAAGCACAGGCCCAAGACCAAAAACCATCTAGAAGAACTAAAGTATGAAGAATCTTTTTCTTGATAGGAATCTTTTTATTCTTTAAAAAATTTAAAAAAACATACGGTATTTCGATGACTCCCCAGGCCCATCGTTTCTGTTGTTTATATTGGTTTACTATGGTCTTTAAAAAATTCTCCCCCATTACTACATCCATTGAAAGAGGATAATATAAAGGGATTACCTCATAGTCACCATTATATTTAAAAAATGCCTTCCAAAATATTCGAGAATCATCAGATACAATATTGTGAGGATATCCTACATTAAAGAAAACCTCTGCGGACATTGAATGAGAAGAATAAGTAACCAATTGTTCTGGTTTTTCCTGTTGCATCATCTGCCAGAAACTATTGGAGGCAGCTACTACTCTAGTAAATGCTTTAGATTGCCAAATATTATTATGGTAAACAGGTATAGGTTGGAAACTAGATCTTTCCGGTCTTTTTGCTTTGAAATAACAATAAACCAAACGGTTAAAATACTGAGAATAAACTTTGGTATCAATATCAAAAGCAGATACAATAATATTTTTTAATGGAATTCCTTTTTCTTCTATTAATTTTATAACTTGTTTCCCAGCAAAAGCCATATTAGAACCCTTGCCCCTCACTTCTCCTTCAACATTACTCGGATGTTCTGTAATTAAAAAACTATGAAAAGAGTTTCCATAATATTTTTCAGCCATTTTTCCTATTTTTTTTGATTCTTCTCCTCCTGCTTGTTCTTGGGCTAAAACAACAATCATTTTATCTTTTGGATATACAGAATTTTTAAGTGATTTTAATGTTTCATCAACTACTTCCCATCCTTCATTTGCCATTGGTAAAATTATTAATTGATAAATATTTTTTGATTCCGAATATTTTTTAATTTCTTTCCCCCAGTCAATCTTAAGATTTTTTTTCATCTTTCTAAAAGAAACAACTTGATGGAAAGAAAGATAATAAACTTTTAAAGTCCAATAAACATCAAAAAGAATCACAAAGAAAGCAACCCAAATCGGCTTGGACCAGGAAAATACTAAAGCAAAAGTCAGAGTACTTATACTTAAAAAGCCAGGTAATATTTCGAATATACGAAAAAGTATTCTATCTTTCTTATCCGTGATATCAGAAATCCGGCCAATATTAATATAGTTTTGCATAAGTGACCCTACGGGGAGTCGAACCCCGGTTTCTAGGATGAAAACCTAGTGTCCTAACCACTAGACGATAGGGTCATATAATAATAAATTAACTTAAAATTTGAAAAATTACAATAGTTTAGGTAAGATTAAGAATATGATTATACTTTCTATTGATACATCTTGTGACGATACATGTATCGCTATATTAAAAATTAAAAACAAGAAAATTAAAATTCTTTCTAATATAATTTCTTCTCAAATAGATATTCATAGAAAATATGGAGGAGTTTATCCAAGCTTAGCCAAAAGAGAACATGAAAAAAATTTAGTACCTGTTTTGAAACAAGCGCTACAAGGAGCTAAAAAGAAAGAGAAATTCAAAAAACCAGATTTAATTGCCGTCACAATAGGCCCTGGTTTAGAACCTTGTTTATGGGTAGGATTGAACTTTGCTAAATCTTTGTCTTTTATGTGGGACATACACTTAATCCCTGTTAACCATATTGAAGGACATATTTTAGCTAATTTTATTAGTATAACCAAAAAAATTAAATTCCCGATGCTTGCTTTGATAGTTAGTGGTGGACATACACAATTAATATTGATGAAAAAAATAAAAGATTATGAAATAATTGGAGAAACAAGAGACGATGCAGTTGGAGAATGTTTTGACAAGACAGCAAGAATCTTGGGCCTTGCTTATCCAGGAGGACCAAGCATTGAAGAACAAATTAAAAAATATCCAACATCTGTTCCTAAGTTTCAGATTAAACTACCTAGACCAATGATGTATTCAAAAGATTATGATTTCAGTTTCTCTGGTTTAAAAACAGCTGTTTTATATGATTATAAAAAAAGAAATAAAAAAATAAGAACTTCCAAAAAATACATTTCGGAAATGGCTAAAGAAATTCAACAATCAATTATTGATGTTTTAATTAAAAAAACAATTAAAGTAGCTAAAGATTATAAAGTAAAAACCGTAATCTTAGGAGGCGGAGTAGCAGCTAATCAAGAATTAAAAAAACAATTTAAAAAGACGATTAAGAAAAAAATTCCTAAATGTTTTTTTTCGGTACCAGATCCAAAGTCCTGCACAGACAATGCTGCCATGATTGGAATAGCCGGATATTTTAATAAAAATAAAGCATTAAAAAATCCTCAAAAAATAAAAGTAAATTCTAATTTAAGGATATGAAACTTTCTAAAACTTATAAACCTAAGGAAATTGAAGATAAGATTTATAAACTCTGGGAAAAATCTGGTGTTTTAAAATCTAATTCAAAAAGCAAGAAAAAACCATTCTGTATTATTATGCCTCCGGTCAATGCTAATGGCTCTCTACATATTGGTCATGCTGTTTTTATCACTTTAGAAGATATAATGATTCGCTCCCAAAGGATGAGAGGGAAAGAAGTATTATGGCTCCCCGGGGTTGACCATGCTGGGTTTGAAACCCAAGTTGTTTTTGAAAGACATCTAAAAAAACAAGGAAAAACAAGATTTCAATATTCGCCTGACCAGCTTTATAAAATGATTTGGAATTTTTGTGAAGAGAATAAAAAGATCGTTAAAAACCAATTTAAGAAATTGGGAGTTTCCTGCGACTGGTCAAAAGAAAAATTTACATTGGATGAAAATATTATTAAAGTTGTTTATAAAACTTTTAAAAAACTTTATGATGATCAGCTTATTTATAGAGGGAATCGCGTTATAAACTGGTGCCCTAATCATCAGACATCTCTCTCAAATTTAGAAGTTAAGCATAAACAAATAAACGGAAAACTTTATTATATAAAATATCCTTTAAAAGATTCTAAAGAATTTATTACTGTAGCTACCACAAGGCCCGAAACAATGTTGGGAGATACAGCTGTGGCTGTAAACCCAAAAGATAAAAGATTCAGAGGTTTAATTGGCAAGAAAGTTATTTTGCCTTTATTAAGCAGAGAGATATCAATTATCTCTGATAAAAGAATCGATATGGATTTTGGAACCGGAGCGCTTAAAGTAACTCCATCTAGTAGTGAGATTGATTTTGAAATTGGCAAAGATCATAATTTAAATGTAATTGAGATTATTGATAAAAAAACTAGAATGACTGAAAAAGCAGGTAAAGAATATGCTGGATTAAATATTATGGAATGTCGAGAAAAAGTTATCCAAGATTTAAAAGATTTAAACTTATTTGAGAAAGAAGAAAATTACAAACATAATCTTGCTGTTTGTTATAAATGTGAAACCCCCATTGAACCTTTAATGTCAAAACAATGGTTCGTTAAAATTAAACCATTGGCTCAACAAGCAATAAAAGTAGTAAATGAAAAAAAGGTAGAATTTATTCCTTCTTATTTTAAAAAGATCTACCTCCATTGGATGAAAAATATCCAAGATTGGAATATTTCCAGACAAATTACATGGGGGATTAGAATGCCTATCTGGTATTGCCAAGATTGCCAAAACATTATAGTTACCGACGGTAAGCAACCTAAAAAATGTTCAAAATGCGGAAGTAAAAATTTGATTCAAGAAACTGATACTTTTGATACTTGGTTTTCTTCCGGACAATGGCCGTTTG
>CAZOJF010000010.1:0-15645 GCA_964580085.1 uncultured Candidatus Saccharibacteria bacterium
AAAACTTAAAAAATAGCAATAAAATTAAATTAACTTTAATTCAAGTTGGAGAAGGGCAGAAAGAGAAAAAACTTGTTGTCAAAAAAACAACAGCTTTAACCTCTGCTTCCCCAGAAGCATTAGTTAGTAAGAAAGTTGTTCTAAAGAAGAAAAAACAAAAGGATTCTTCTACTGTCAAAATAGATGTTAAAAATAAAAAGGTTAGTAGAAAAAATGGATTAGAACTTGTAAAGGAAAAAAAGAAAGAAGAAGAAAAAGAATGGACAGATGATTCTGATTGGCAAGTTCCCAGTTTTCTTAGAAGAAATAAATAAAAATCTATGAATATAAAAAAGGCTATTATTCCAGTTGCTGGTTTAGGTACAAGATTCTTACCTTTAACCAAAGCAATCCCCAAGCCAATTTTACCTTTAGCTGACAGACCCATGATAGATTATATAGTTGAAGAAGCAAAAAAATCCGGTATAGAGCGGGTAGTTTTTGTTTTATCCAATAGTAAAAATAGTATTTTAGATTATTTTAAAAAGGATTCAAAATTAGAAAATATTTTAGAAAAAAGAAATCAAAAAGACATATTAAAATCATTAAGAGACCTAGACAAAAAAATTGAGAACATTTCTTTTTCTAGTGTTATCCAACAAATTCCGAAAGGAGATGGAGATGCTATTTTAAAAGCTCAAAAGATTATTGGCAAAGATGCTTGCGGAGTTCTTTTTGGAGATGATATTATTTTATCCAAAGTTCCAGTCTTAGCCCAATTAGCTAGTGTTTTCAAAACATGTCAGAAACCAATTGTTTGTTTAAAAAGAGTTCCTCAAAACATGCTTTCTTCATACGGAGTGGTTAAAGTAGATAAAATTGCTAATCGTCTTTACAAAATTAAGGACATAGTTGAAAAACCAAAGAAACAAGAAGACGCACCTTCGGATTTAGCAATTGTTGGCCGATATATTATCACACCTTTAGTTTTTGAATATCTTAAGAAAGTTAATTCCAACCATAAAGGGGAAATAATTTTAGCCCAAGCCCTGAAAGACATGTTAGAAGATGGAAAAATTGTTTATGGCTATGAAATGGAAGGAGAATGGTTAGAATGTGGGAACAAAGCAAATTGGTTAAAATCAAATTTACGTATTTGTTTACAACATCCAGAATTTGGTCCAATGCTAAAAGATTATTTAAAAAAAATATAATATGCTATACGATTTAATAATAATTGGTGGAGGTCCAGCTGGAATTACAGCTGGTATTTATGCTGCTCGGAAAAAATTAAAAACTTTATTAATTACCAAAGATTTTCTAGGGCAAGTTGGGAAAACAAATGAAGTTGATAATTATTTAGGATTTCCTAAAATTTCAGGTATGGGATTAATGAAAGAGTTTAAAAAACATTTAAAAAAGTTTGAGATTGATATCAAAGAAGGAGAAAAAGTAATGAAAGTAAAGAAAAAAGATAAAAACTTTTTAATTAAAACAGAAGATAAAAATGAATTTTCAACGAAAACAATAATTATTGCTACAGGTGGAGATCCTCGTCCCTTAGAGATTCCGGGTGAAAAAGAGTTTATTGGGAAAGGTGTTTCGTATTGTAGTATTTGTGATGCTCCTTTTTACAAAGATAAGAGCGTTATTGTTGTTGGCGGAGGGAATTCTGGGTTTGAAGCGGCATTAGATTTGGCAAAATATGCCCAGAGAATTTTTATTTTTGAGAAATCAGACAAAATAATTGCAGATGAAATTTTGCAAAAACAAGTTAAAAAAGAAAGTAAAATTCAAGTGCACTTGAATAAAGATATGGGAAGAATTGAAGGGAATAAAACAGTTGATTCAGTTATTTATAAAGATTCTAAAACTGGAAAAACCTTTCAAGTACCAGCTCACGGGGTTTTTATAGAAATTGGTTCTATCCCAGCAACAGGTTTTTTAAAAGGACTTTGTAAGTTTAACAAAAGAGATGAATTAGAAGTTGATTTTGAAAGTTGTGCTACTTCTTGCCCCGGACTCTTTGCAGCGGGAGATGTTAACAACGGCAGATGGAAACAAATAATTATTGCCGCTGGAGAAGGTGCTCGAGCAGCTTTATCTGTACATAAATATCTTCAACAATGAAAAATAGTAAAATAAAATCAATAAAAGCCAGAGAAATTTTAAACTCTAGATGTGAGTTTACAGTTGAAGCAGAAGTTGGAACAGATCAAGGGATTTTTATTGCTTCGGTCCCTGCTGGGGCATCAAAAGGACAATACGAAGCCAAAGCTATAGAGCCGTCAAAGGCAGTAGAAAACATTGAACAAATTATGGCCCCGAGATTAATTGGACAAGATCCAGCAAATCAAGAGAAAATAGATGAAATTTTAATTCAACTTGATAACACCAAAGATAAATCAAATCTGGGAGCAAATGCTATTTTAGCTGTTTCTATGGCTTGTTGCCGAGCCGGAGCAAGTTCCAAAAATATTCCTTTATATCAGCATATTAAAGAAAAAGGGGATTGGTTAAAACCTATGCCTTGTTTTAATATTTTAAATGGAGGAGCTCATGCGGGGAATGACTTAGATATTCAAGAATTTATGATTGTACCTCAAGAAGAAACCTTTAAAGAAAATGTTGAAATTGGAGTTAAAATTTATCAGGCCTTAAAAGAGATTTTAAAAGAAAAATATGGAAAACCAGCTATTAATCTTGGAGATGAGGGTGGCTTTGCTCCCAATATAAATAAAACAAAACAAGCCTTAGATTTAATAATGCAAGCGTCTGAATTAGCAAAATATTCTGAAAAAATAAAGATTGGATTAGATTGTGCGGCTACTCAATTTTATAAAAATAATCTTTATGAAATTGAAGGAGAAAAAAAGAATATTTCAGAGCTTTTAGAATTTTACAAAGATATTGCCAACCAATATCCTATTTTATTTCTGGAAGATCCTTTTGCGGAAAATGATTTAAATGGTTTTGCAGAAATAATGGGGGATAAAGGGTTAATTGAAAATATCATTGCGGATGACTTAACAGTAACAAATCCAGAAAAGATAAAAATGGCCCAAGAAAAGAGTTTATGTAATGGAATAATTTTAAAGCCGAATCAAATTGGGACTGTTACCGAAGTAATCAGAGCGGGGGAATTAGCAAAAAAGTTTGGATGGAAAATTATTGTTTCTCATCGTTCTGGTGATACTTGTGATAATTTTATTGCTGATTTAGCAGTTGCTATTTCTGCTGATTTTATAAAATCAGGAGCTCCAGCAAGGGGCGAACGTATTTCAAAATATAATCGTTTATTAAGAATATGAAAATTCTTTTTATGATTCTTGATGGGCTTGGTGACAGGCCTATAAAAGAATTAGGAAATAAAACTCCATTAGAAGCGGCTAAAACGCCTAATTTTGATTTTTTAGTAAAACAAGGTATTTGTGGTTTAGTTGAACCGGTTTATCGGGGAGATTTTCCCACATCCAAAGATGCCCATATGTCTTTGTTTGGTTATGATCTAAATAAATATTGTATGAAAAGAGGAGTATTTGAAGTATTGGGGATTGGGATGGAAATGAAGCAGGGAGACATAGCATTAAGAGGTGATTTGGCAAGTGTTGATGAAAATATGGTTATTGTTGATAGACGTTCTGGTAGAATTAAAGATAGTAAGCCCTTTATAAAAAAAATTCAAAATATAAAAATAAATGGAATAAGTTTTTTAGTTAAAGCCAGTGTTAATTATCGACTAGGAGTAATAATGAGAGGAAAGGGTCTTTCTGAAAATATTTCAGATAATGATTTACACAAAGAAGGTATTTTACCGCAAACAATAAAGCCTCTTGACGATTCCAAAGAAGCAAAATTTACAGCAGATGTATTAAATAAGTTTTTAAAAAAAACACATAAAATTTTAAAACCAGACAAATTAAATGAACAAAGAATTAAACAAGGAAAATTACCTGCCAACTATCTTTTGTTAAGAACTGCCGGTGAGATTAAGTTAACGCCTTCGTTTTTTAAAAGATATGGATTGAGAGCTTGTTGTGTGGCTGGAGGAGGACTATATAAAGGAATAGGGAAAGTTTTAGGAATGAACTTATTAAAACTAAAAGGAGCTACTGGTGATTTTAACACTGACATTGCCGAAAAAATAAAAACAAGTAAAAACGCTCTTGCTAATAAATATGATTTCTGTTTTTTACATATTAAAGCCACAGATAATTTTAGCCATGACGGAGATTTTTTAGGGAAAAAAGAATTTATTGAAAAAGTTGATAAATATATAACTCCCATTTTGTCTTTAAAAAATACTTTAATAGTGGTTACCGGAGATCATTGTACGCCTTGTGAATTAAAGCAACATAGTTGCGATCCAATACCAATTTTAGTCTTTGGCAATGGCCAGGATAATGTAGATAAATTTTCAGAAAAGGATTGTAAACATGGAAAAATCGGTCAGATAAAAAGCACAGCGCTAATGAATAAATTATTAACTTGTCAATTTTAAAGTAATTTGTTAAAATTAGCTATTAATTAAAAAATATATGGAGCAAAAAATGAAGATAAAGATTTGTTCAGCAGTTATCATCGCTTTAATCTCGGGGTTATTAGGAGGCATAGCTATGGGTTACCAAGGCGTTTTAGCCGATAAACTCTCTTTTTTGGTAAAAACTCCAGAAGAGGAAATTTTGATAGAAGACTCTCTTACAACAGCAGAAGTTGAAGAAAAAATAATAACCTACATAGAAGAGGAATTTGGCATTCCGGAAATTTCTTTAGCCACAACAACAACTTTTCAAAATGGGGTATATAGATTAAATCTAAAGATAGAAGATACAGACATTCCTCCTGTTTATGCCACGAAAGATGGTAGTCTTTTCTTCCCTGAGGCCAAAGAAATAATAAGTCCAGAAGAAAAAAAAGAAGTTGCTTGTCAGAGTATCAAAAAAACAGAACAACCTATGTTGGAAGCATTTGTTATGAGTTATTGTCCTTATGGCACACAAATGCAAAGAATTATAGATGAAGTCGTCAGAAATATTCCCGAATTGAAAAATAACATAAAAGTTAGATATATAGGTCAGATTCAGGATGGTAAAATAACCTCAATGCATGGAGAAGAAGAGGCCCAAGAAAATCTTACCCAAATATGTTTAAGAGAAGAGCAAGAAGATAAATTTTATTCTTATGTTTCTTGTTTTCTAAAAAAAGGAGAAAGTGCTTCTTGTTTAATTGATAGTGGTATTGATAAAGATAAGTTAGAATCCTGTAAAAAAGAAGAATCAAGAGGGTTAAGTTATGCCCAGGAAGATTTTGATTTAAATGCTAAGTATCAAGCTAGTGGCTCTCCAACTTTAATTTTAAATGAAGGAGAAGTCAGTGAATTTGATTTTGGAGGAAGGACAGCCGAAGCAGTAAAAAGTTTAATTTGTTGTGGGTTTGAAAACCAATCTCAAATTTGTGAAACTATTCTTAGTAAAGAAGAAGCGACAACTGGTTTTTCTGAAACTTACAGTTCGGGAGATTCAGGGTCTGGTAGTTGTGAATAATTAATAATAAACATATGAATGTTAAAGTATATAGTACGTCTGCTTGTCCATACTGCACAGCAGTAAAAGGCTTTTTGGAAGAGAATAAGATTGAATTTGAAGATGTTGATGTTTCCCAAAACCAAGAATCTATGGAAATGATTGTTGAAAAAACAGGTCAAATGGGGGTTCCAGTTATAGAAATTGATGGAGAATTTGTTATTGGTTTTGATCGTCAAAAAATTGTAGAATTATTAAATATTAAATAATATGATTAAAATTGCCATAAATGGATTTGGAAGAATAGGCCGGTCCACTCTGCGTATAATTTTAGATAAGTATCCCGAATTAAAAGTGGTAGCGATTAATGATTTAACGGAACCAATAATATTAGCTCATTTATTCAAGTATGATTCCTTATATGGGATTTATAAAAAACAAGTTGAAGTTGGCGATGGAGAAATAATAATTGATAATAAAAAAATAAAGATTTTCGCTAATCCTGCTCCCGAAAAACTACCTTGGAAAGAACTCGCTATAGATGTTGTTTTAGAATGTACAGGACATTTCCGAAGTTCAGTGGGGGCAAAAAAACATTTAGAAGCAGGTGCTAAGAAAGTAATTATTTCTGCTCCGGCTAAATCAGAAGATATCCCGACATATGTTTTAGGGGTTAATGCTCAGGAATATGATTCCCAAAAGGACAATATCATATCAATGGGCTCCTGCACTACAAATTGTTTAGCTCCTTTAGCTAAGATTTTAAATGAGGAATTTAAAATTGTTAAAGGGTTTATGACAACTGTGCATAGTTATACTAATGATCAAAAGATTTTAGATTTACCGCACAAAGATTTAAGAAGAAGCCGAGCAGCTGGTGTTAATATTATTCCGACAACAACTGGAGCTACAAAGGCAGTTGAAAAATGTTTGCCAGAATTAAAAGGAAAATTAGACGGATTAGCCTTAAGAGTTCCTACTCCTGTTGTTTCCATTGTTGATTTTGTTTGTGAAGTAGAAAAAGAAACTTCCGTGGAAGAAGTAAACAATCTTTTTGAAAAAGTTTCTCAAGCAGGAGATATGAAAAACATATTTGGATTTGAAAATTCCCCCTTAGTTTCTTCAGATTACAAAGGCAATCCAGATTCTTGTATTATTGACGGTTTATCGACAAAGGTGATGCAGGGAAACTTGATAAAAGTTTTAGCTTGGTATGATAATGAATACGGATATTCTTCTCGTTTAGCTGAAATGGCAAAATATATAAGTAAATAATTAAGATAAAGTAAGTTATTAAAGCAGGGGGCATGCCCCTGTTTTTTCGTTTTATTTAGGTTATAATAAGATAATAATATGAACAAAAAAGTTTTAATTGAAATTTCAGCTAGACATATTCATTTATCTCAAAAAGATTTGGAAGCGCTTTTTGGTAAAGGATATGAATTAAAAAAACTTAAGAAATTGAGCCAAGCAAACGATTTTGCGGCTCAAGAGAAATTAGATATTAAATTTGGGAAATATATACTTAGGGGAGTTAGGATAGTTGGACCAGTTCGCAAAGAAACTCAGGTTGAGATATCTTTAACAGATGCCTTTAACTTAAAAGTTGAGCCCGTGTTAAGATTATCTGGCAATTTAGAAGCAACGCCGGGGGCAATTTTAATAAAAGGTAAGAAAAAAAGAAGAATTAAACAAGGAGTTATTATTGCTCAAAGACATTTACATTGTAATTTTGAAGAAGCAAAAATATTAAAACTTAAAAATTCAAGTTTTATCTCTATAAAAAGTAAAGGCAGAAGAGGGATTACATTCCATAATGTAAAAGTTAGAGCAAAACAAGGCTATAACCTTTCTTTACATTTGGACACAGATGAAGGTAATGCCGCCGGGATAATTAAAAAAGGGGAAGGGACAATAATATGATTTTAGTTTTAAATTGCGGGAGTCAATCAATTAAATGGAAATTATTTAGAAGAGAATCTAAATCTATTTTGAAATTGGAAAAAGAAAATAAAATCGATATTTTTAAAGTTAAAGATTATAAAAATACTTTAATTAAAGAGCTTAAAAAAATAGATAAAAAGCATCTAAAAATAATAGGTCATAGATTTGTCTCCGGAGGTGATAAATTTAGAGACCCACTTGTAATCACCAAAAGTAATTTAAAACAATTAAAAAAGTTTAATAAATTTGCTCCTTTACATAATCCCTTTAATATTTTAGGCATAGAAATAGCCCAAAAGGCCTTTCCCAGCTCAAAGCAGATTGCTGTTTTTGACACAGGTTTTTATAAAGATTTACCTCCAAAGTCTTATATCTATGCTCTACCCAAAAATATCAGGGAGAAATTTGGGTTTAAAAGACTTGGCTTTCACGGAATATCTCATAAATTTGCTGCTGAACAGGCCAGTAAGCAAATAAAAAAACCATTTAAGAAATTAAAGATTATTACTTGTCATTTAGGAGGTGGTTCAAGTATAACAGCTATTAAGAATGGGAAAGCTATGGAAACATCAATGGGATTTACTCCCTTGGAAGGGCTCATGATGATGACTCGTACGGGAGACATTGATTCGGGAATTGTTTTAGAATTAGTTGGAAAATATTCGGTGAAAAAAACAAGTCAAATTTTAAATCATGAATCTGGGATTAAAGGATTATGTGGCGAAGATAAAATGCTGAAGGTTTTGAAAAGAAAAGACAAAAAAGCGAAACTTGCTTTAGATATTTTTGTTTATAAAATCAAAAAATATATTGGAAGTTATTATGCTATTTTAGATGGGTGCGATTTATTAGTTTTTACGGGGACAATTGGGTACGGTTC
Organism: uncultured Candidatus Saccharibacteria bacterium; assembly: GCA_964580085.1. GTDB lineage: Bacteria > Patescibacteriota > Minisyncoccia > Minisyncoccales > CG1-02-41-26 > CAYUWK01. Next base: position 8,326 of record CAZOJF010000010.1, read on the forward strand.
ATCAAAAATTAGAAATATGATTTGCCAACATTTAGGAATTTTAAAAAATACAAAAATCTTAGCTATTAAAACAGACGAAGAATTAGAAATAGCTATGGAAATTAATAAATTAAAAAAATATGAATAAACAAGAGAGAAATATTCTGTGGTTTAAAGAGATTTCTAAAAATGATACGCCTCTTGTCGGAGGAAAGAATGCTTCTCTGGGAGAGATGTATTCCAAGCTTGTGAAAAAGGGAGTTAATATTCCCAATGGTTTTGCCTTAACTTCTAAGGCCTATTGGTATTATTTAAAGGCCAATAAAATTGATAGAAAAATAAAAGATCTCTTTAAAAAATTTAATCCTAAAAGTATAAAAAGCTTAGAACAAACAAGCAAACAAGCCAGAAGTATTATTTTGCAAGGTGAAATTCCAGAAGACTTAAAAAAAGATATTTTTAAAAAATATAAAATTCTTTCTCAAAATTATAAAGATAAATTTACCGATGTTGCTGTTCGTTCTTCGGCAACTGCCGAAGATTTGCCAAGTATTTCAGCAAAAGAGATGGTATTAGGGAAAATAGGAGGGAAGATAAAATACATTAAAATGGAAGAATTTTTTGAATTATCAAAAATGGGTGAAAACAAAAATAAAATAATTTATATCCCATCTCTATCAAAAGGAAGAAAAGTAAAATGGCAAAAAGTAAATGAAATTTATCGACATCCTGCTAATAACAAAATTTTACATAAAATTACCACTAAAGGTGGAAGAGAAATTACAATAACATCCAATCATTCTTTAATTGCTTTGGATAATGATACTTTTGAAACTAAAATAATTTCCATTGATCAAATCGATGATTCTACTAGAATTCCATCGGTTAAACATCTTCCATTAATTGAAAGTGCGCAAAAAGTAATAGATGTTAGGCAAACTATAAAATCCATACCGGTAATCGTAAACAACGGCAGGATAAAAACAAACAGTAAAAATACCCTAGATCAACAATATGGGCTACCTTCTAAAATTAATATAAATAAAGATTTTGCATATTTTCTTGGCATTTATCTGGCAGAAGGATCTATTTATGAAAAAAATAGTTGTATTGATATTTCTTGCGATTTAAGATCAACATTAGATAGAGTGAGAAAGTTTTATAAATCAATCAATAGTTATAACGATAAAAAAATAAAGTATAAAAGAAAAGTGAGAATCCAAAATGTCATTTTATCTGCTTTCCTTCGTGATACTACCGGAGTGCCACTACCTTTTAAGGGCAAGGGGAGGTCATGCAAAATAAAATATGTGCCTGATTTCCTTTTTACTCAGACAAAAGAAATAATAGGTGAATTTTTGAAAGGATTATTTGATGGAGATGGTTGGATAGATAAGCATAGTATAGGATATTGTTCTTTATCAAAAAAGTTAATTGGAGGAATAGCAGGGTTGTTAGAAATGCTTAAAATAAATTATTATATCGGTAAAAAATGTACCACAATAACCATCCCATCAAAGGATGCTCAAAAATTTAAACAACTTATTGGATTTTTTGGAGATAAAAAAAATCAAAGAAAATTAGAATTACTCATTAAAAACTATAATAAGATGGAAAAACACCAAGATTTTATAGATACTTTTCCTGCTAGTAAAAGAATTTCAGAACTTTTAGAAAAAAATTTAAAACCAGAAATTAATTTACAAGAAGTTGAAATTGTTATTTGTCCAAAATGTAAGGGGGAAATGGTAAAAAAAGGATATTATCTTGACCATAAAAATAATAGAACAAAGATACAGCGTTACAAGTGTACAAATTGTGGTTTTTCGCCAGGGGTAAAAACTACTTATTCCTTAAAGAAAAAAATGGTTTCAAAACCTCTTTATTATAATGAACTTGGTCAATTTAAAAAAGATGGGACACCTTGGAATAAAGGGAATAGAAAAAAATTGATTACTTATGGAATTTCTTATTTAAAAAAAATAGCCGAGAAAACAAATTCAAAAGAATTATTGGAAATAGTAAATAGCGACGTTATATGGGATAAGGTAGAGAAAATTGAACGGATAAAGTATTCAGGATATGTTTATGATTTTGTTGTGCCTGATACACAAAATTTCGTAGCTGGATTAGGAGGAATAGTCACTCATAATACAGCAAGTTTTGCCGGTGCCCACGAAACATATTTAAATGTTAAAGGAGAGGAAGATTTATTTAAGGCAGTTAAAAAATGTTTAGCATCTCTATTCAATGCTCGAGCCATTGCTTACCGCGAAGAAAAAGGATTTGATCATTTAAAAATAGCTCTTTCGGTAGGCATTCAGAAGATGATTAGAAGTGATTTAGCATCATCGGGTATAATGTTCACCCTTGACACGGAAACTGGTTTTAGAAATGTAGTTGTCATTAATTCAATTTATGGGATAGGAGAAATGATTGTTAAGGGATTAATAACACCAGATGAATTCTTTGTTTTTAAGCCCATGCTCAAAAACAAAAAATATATGCCGATTATTCTTAAAAATTTAGGCCGAAAAAATAAAGAATACATTTATAATAAAAAAGGAGGATTAAAACAAATTTCTGTTTTTAAGGATAAACAATTAAAGTTTTCTTTATCTGATAAAGAAATTTTAATATTGGCAAAATGGGGTTGCTTAATTGAAAAACATTATGGACTTCCTCAAGATTTAGAATGGGCCAAGGATGGAAAATCGGGAAAACTTTTTATTGTCCAATCTAGACCAGAAACAGTTCATTCTTTAGAAAAATCTGTTATTTATCAAGAATACAAAATAAAAACAAATAAAAAACCGGCTTTAGTTGGTACAGCTATTGGAGATAAGATTGGGACAGGGAAAGTTCACATCATTTCTGATGTTTCTAAAATGTCTGAATTCAAAAAAGGAGAAGTATTAGTTACTAAAATGACTGATCCAGATTGGGTAAGTATTATGTATTTAGCTTCAGCGATTGTAACAGACGAAGGATCCAAGGTTTGCCATGCGGCTATTGTTTCTAGGGAGTTGGGAATACCTTGTGTTGTGGGAACCGAAAAAGCAACAAAAACTTTTAAGAATGGCCAAGAAATTACAGTCGATTGTACTCAAGGATTGAATGGAAAAATCTATGCTGGAAAAGTACCTTTTGAAATAAAGAGATATAATTTAAAAAAGGTTCCAAAGTTGAGAACTAAAATGATGATTAATATCGGAGCTCCAGAAATTGCTTTCAAAACATCTTTTTTACCGAATGATGGAGTAGGGTTGGCCAGAGAAGAATTTATTATTGCGGAAAAGATAAAGGTTCATCCTTTAGCTCTTTACCATTATAAAAAACTAAAGAAATCAAAAGATAAAAATATTTTAAAGATTATTCAGAAGATTGATCAGATTACAATTGAACATAAAGATAAAAGAGAATACTTTGTTAAAGAACTAGCCGAAGGAATTGCTCAAATTGGTAGTGCTTTTTGGCCTAAGCCGGTAATTGTTAGATTTTCGGATTTTAAAACGAATGAATATGCCAAATTAATAGGAGGAGAATTATTTGAACCAGCTAATGAATCAAATCCAATGTTAGGCTGGAGAGGAGCTTCCCGATATTATGATGAAAAATTTAAACCAGCTTTTTTAATGGAATGTGAAGCCATAAAAAGAGTACGTGATGTTTTTGGATTGAAAAATATCAAGTTAATGATTCCTTTTTGCAGAACAGTAGAAGAAGGAAAAAAGGTTTTGGCCTTAATGGGGAAATCGGGACTTAAAAGAGGGAGAGATGGTTTAAAGGTTTATGTAATGTGTGAAATTCCTTCAAACGTTATTTTAGCAGAAGACTTTTTAAAGATATTTGATGGTATGAGTATTGGGTCTAACGATCTTACCCAATTAACATTAGGGATTGATAGGGACAATGCTTCTCTACAGAAAATTGGCGATGAAAGGAACTTAGCGGTGAAAAAGATGATTAAACAAGTTATTCAACTCTGTAATAAGAAAAAGAAGTATTGCGGAATTTGTGGCGAAGCAGCCTCTGTACCTGATTTCGCCAGATTTCTGGTAAATTGTGGGATAGAATCCCTTTCTGTGAATCCAGATTCTGTTATAAAGACAATGCTTTTAATAAATAAAGTAGAGAAAAAATTAAAAAATGGATAGCTATAAAAAAATTAATATTTATGAATTCTTAACAGATAATAATATAATTCATGTTAAATTAGATGAATTGTTCCTTAGGGAGATAAAAGAAAAAATAATTCAGAAATATGATTCTTTAAAAAAATATAACTCTCGGAAGTTAAAAATTTGCTACGAAACTTTAAAGGCAGAATTTAGTAAAAATAAATATTTTAAATTTAAAAGATTATTAAAAATAGCTAAAGATATAAGTATTTCTAATAGGGAAATTTTCAGCCATATAGAAGTATTTTTTGCTAGAGGATCAAAGACGGGAAGAGAGTTAATTTTGCCGAAAGAGATCAGAATTGATGAACAATTTGCTGAAGGATATGCTTTATATTTAGCAGAGGGTGATAATGGTTCTAATGGGCATACCATACCCAGAAAAGTTAGATTTACAAATTCAGAATTTTCTGTTTTAAAGTATTTTCAAGAATGGTTACTTAAATATTTTCCGAATAATAGTTATTATTTTAAAGCTCTTATTCCTAATGATAAAACTTTTACCAAAAGAGACTATGATTACATAAAAACTTGTTTCAAATTAAAAGATTCCCAAATAAAAACTAAAAGGTGTAAATGGAAAAAGAAAACAGGTTTTGTATATAGAGTTTGTTGTGATCAAGCCATTCTTATTGACTTAATTCTTTCTTTAAAAGAAACAATTAAAGAAGTATGCAAGAAGGATAAAAAATTAGCAGCTGCTTATATTAGAGGTATGATGATTGGCGAAGGAACTTGCTATTTCAATAAAAGCAGATATGTTAGAATTGAAATGAAAAACGAGAAAGAAATAAAGTATATTTATAAATTGTTGAAATTATTAGGATATAATTGCAAACTTTCTTTAAGGAGTAACAGAAAAGATATGTGGAGTACCTATATAGGAGCAAAACAGTTAAAAAAGTTTTATGAAGAGATTGGTTTTGGAGTCCATCAAAAAAGGCAAAGTATTTTGAAAAAGGCGGTTAATAAAAAACTTAGAATAAATCAATATGTTTGACATAATTACATTTGGTTCAGCCACAATAGATACTTTTTTGAAATTAGCCAAAAAAGATTATCAAATCTTAAAAAAGGATAAATCTTCAAACCAAAGAACATTTTGCATTCCTTTAGGTGCTAAACTTTTAGTTGATGAATTAAGTATTTTAAGTGGAGGAGGAGGGACAAATACTGCTTGTACTTTTTCCAAACAAGGCTTTAAAGTTAATTATGTTGGAAAAGTTGGTCAGGATAAAAGTGGAGAACATATAATAGAAGAGCTTAAAGAATTTAAAGTGGGGACAGAGTTTATAAAAAAAGATAACAAAAAGGTTACGGCTTTCTCTGTTATTTTATGCACGTCGGTTGGAGAAAGAACAGTCTTGGTTTATAAAGGAGCTTGCCATTTTATGGAGAAAAATGATATACCTTGGAATAAAATAAAAAATACAAAATGGTTTTACTTAGCCCCTTTGAGTGGAAAAACTTCTAAGCTTTTTAAATTATTAGTTAATTTTGCTAAAAAAAATAATATAAAAATTGCAGCTAATCTAGGAAATAGTCAGATAAACCTAGATAGAAAAATCTTAAATCCAATTCTTTCTAAACTAGATGTTCTTATTTTAAATAAAGAAGAAGCAAGTTTACTTACCAAAGTTTCAGTTGAGAAAAAGATGATAAAAAAGCTCTGTTCACTTTGTAAAGGAATTATTGTGGTGACCAAGGGCAAAAAGGGGTCAATAGTATCTGACGGGAAATATATTTTTAAAGCCGGAATACCGCCAATATTAGCCAAAGAAGCTACTGGGGCTGGTGATTCTTACGCCAGTGGATTTATAAGTGGACTTTTGAAAAAAAATAGTATAGAATATGCTATTGAATTAGCAACTGCCAATTCTACAAATTGTACTCAAAAGATTGGAGCAAAAAATGGATTGTTGCCAAAAAATAAATGGGGTTCTTGGCCCAAGGTGAAAGTTAATAAAAAACGATTATGAAAATTACATTAGACAGAACAAAATGTATTGGTTGTGGATCTTGTATTGCATTGTGTCCAAAGTTTTTTGAGATAGACGAAGAAGGAAAAGCTCATTTGAAAAAAAGTAAGTTAGACAATAAAACAAATAAAGAAACATTAGAAGTATCAAAACCGGAATGTGCAGAAGAAATAATAGATGTTTGTCCGGTGGAGGCTATAAAAATTTATGACAATAATTAAAGCAAAAGTTAGAGACGAATCTAAAGAAAAAAATAACTTTCTGAGGAAAAATGATTTCATTCCTGCTGTTTTATATGGAGAAGGAATTAAAAATATTTCTTTAAAAATTAATGCTAAAGATTTTGAAGAAGCACATAAAGAAGCTGGAGAGAGTTCATTAATCACTCTGGAAGTAGATGGCCAGGAATTTTCTGTTTTGATTCATCAAATAGCTCGAGGACCTATCCAAGGAGAATTTTTACATATTGATTTTTATCATCCTTCTACTAAAAAGAAAGTTGAAACAGAGATACCTTTGGTTTTTGAAGGAGAAGCGCCAGGAGTTAAAGAATTAGGAGCCATTTTAGAGAAACAGTTTTATGAATTAGAGGTTAAAGGGTTGGCTAAAGATCTTCCTAAAGAAATTGTTGTTAATGTTAAAAGCTTAAAAACATTTGAAGATAAAATACTTATTAAAGATTTAAAAATTCCTGAAAATATAGTATTTCTAAAAGATCCTCAAGAAATTGTTGCTCATCTAGCCCAACCAAGAGATATTGAGAAAGAGCTTGCCGAAGAAGAAAAACCAGAAGAAGTTGCGGAAGAAGGAGAGGAAGTTAAAGAAGGAGAAGAGGCTAAAGAAGGAGACAAATTAGAAAAACAAAAAGAAGGACCTAAGAAATAATTTCATTAAAATGTTCCCTCGTTTTTCGAAGACAATTTTCTACTCTATTTTAATAGCAGTGTTTTTATTAATTGGTTTTACTATTTTTGCTCAAGAAAACCTTGAGGAAATTTGTGAGTGGGGAAAAATTGAAAATAAACCAGATAATCTTTCAGATACAGAATACGAAGATTTATTAAAACAATGCCAAGAATATTATCAGGACCTTAGTGCGGAGATAGAAAAAGATGTTAATAAAACCAAAGGAGAAAAAGATACTCTCCAAAATAAAATTTATATTTTAAGAAATACAATAA